>NZ_JBHSBN010000042.1:0-36266 GCF_042650605.1 Micromonospora zhanjiangensis
CAACAAAAATGTTGCCAAAGGAATCCCAGCCGAACCAGCAAAAAATGCCGACCCGACACGGGGTATAAAACAATTGGCACTGGCTTATCAAGCACCCTGTTGAGTTCTCAAAGAACAAACACACACCAGACAACCAACCCGAAAACCGGGCCACCATCCGGGGCTTTGTTCGTACCGCTTTTGTCCCCGCCGCTTCCGGCGGGCACTCGTACTACCTTACCGGACCGTTTCCCGCCTCGTCAAACCGGGGTTCCGGTCCGACGCGCTTCGCTCCGTCCGTCCCACGATGATGCTCGAAGCGTCAGCCTCGTGCGTCTTCGTGGATGAGCAGGCCGGCCGCGCGGATTGAACCGCTCACTCGCCCGGTGCCCTGCTGGCCGTGCAACCCTACTCGGTCGGCCCCGTGAGACCAAATCGGCCCGCTGACCGACTGTGTCCCACCCCGCCCGGTTCCCGGTCCGGCGCCGGCGGTCGCCCGCTGACGTCGGTGGGAACTCCCGCGTTCCGGCCTGTCGCGCTGTTCGCGTCGTTCGTCCGTTCCCCGCGGGCAGAGAGAAAGTTACGCGTCCGGCCGGTGCAGCGTCAAATCGACCGGGCGCGTTCCGCGTCACACCGGGCGGAGCCCGGGCGGAGCGGAACGCCGCGCGTGGTCAGTCGGCCAGTTCCACCCCGGCGAAGGTGCGCTTGCCTCGGCGCAGCACCAGGTACCGCCCGTGCAGCAGGCTGTCCGCCGACGGCGTGGCCGCGGCGTCGGAGACCCGTTCGTTGTTGACGTACGCGCCGCCCTCGGTGATCGCCCGGCGCGCCTCGTTGAGGCTGCCGACCAGACCGGCCTCCTTGAACAGCACCGCCACGGTGGGCAGCTCGGTCAGGCGTACCAGGCCGGCCTCGGACAGTGCGGCGTGCAACGTCGGCGCGGAGAGTTCGGCGAGCGAACCCCGGCCGAACAGGGCCTGGCTGGCGGTGACCGCCTGGCGGGACTCCTCCGGTCCGTGCACCAGGGCGGTCAGCTCCTCGGCGAGCGCACGCTGGGCGAGCCGGGCGGCCGGCCGCTCGGCGGTGGCCTTCTCCAGCTCCTCGATCTCCTCCCGGGAGCGGAAGCTGAAGTACCGCAGGTACCGTCCGACGTCCCGGTCGTCGACGTTGACCCAGAACTGGTAGAAGGCGTACGGGCTGGTCATGGTGGGGTCGAGCCAGACGGCGCCGCCCTCGGTCTTGCCAAACTTGGTGCCGTCGGACTTGGTCACCAGTGGGGTGACGAAGGCGTGCACCGGCCCCGCGCCGCGCCGGCGGACGTAGTCCACCCCGGCGGTGATGTTGCCCCACTGGTCCGAGCCGCCGAACTGCAGCGTGCAGCCCTCCCGGCGGTACAGCTCGAAGAAGTCGTTGGCCTGCAGCAACTGGTAGCTGAACTCGGTGAAGCTGATCCCGCTCTCCAGGCGGGCCTTGACCACCTCGCGGGCGAGCATCTTGTTCACCGGGAAGTGCTTGCCGACGTCGCGGAGGAACTCGACCACCGACATGGGACCGGTCCAGTCCAGGTTGTTGACCGCCCGGGCGGCGTTGTCATTGGTGAAGCTGACGAACGGCGCGAGCTGGTCGCGGATCCGGTCCACCCAGCCGGCCACCACCTCTGGTGGGTTGAGCGAGCGCTCGGCGTTTTCCTTGGGGTCGCCGATCTGCCCGGTCGCCCCGCCCACCAGCAGTAACGGGACCAACCCGGCGAGCTGGAGCCGCCGGGCGGTCAACACCTGCATCAGATGACCGACGTGCAGGCTCGGCGCGGTCGGGTCGAAGCCGACGTAGAACCGCACCGGTCCGCCGGCCAAATGCCGGCGCAGCTCGTCGAGGCCGGTGGTGTCCTGGATCAGGCCCCGCCACTGAAGATCATCGAGCAGGGATTCGCCGCCGGCGGTCGGGCCGGCGGGCAGGAGGCTGCTATCGGTCACGTGGGGATTCTCCCCCATGGCCGGCGACGACCCGTACCCGGTTTCCCGGCCGGCGCGGTCCGGACGCCGCCAGCCGGCCCGACTCCAGGCGACGCCGGCCGGCCCGGTCGGCGCAGCGGCGTCGGCGCCGGGCCGCGTCCGGCGCGGGGTCGGATCCACCGGTACGCCCGGCGGGCCGGCTGGCTACGCTGGCCGGTGGATCATCATCTGGAGGAGGCCAGCGTGGAGATGCCCGACCTGACCGGCGGATTCGTCGCTCTGCTGGGGCTGAAGTTCGACGAGGTCTCGGCCGATCGGGTGGTGATCCGCTGGCAGTGCCGCCCGGAGCTGCACCAGCCGTACGGCATCCAGCACGGCGGCGTGTACGCGTCGGTGGTGGAGACGGCGGCCAGCACCGGGGCGGCGATCTGGTTCGCCGACCGGGGCGGGGTGGTCGGGGTGTCGAACCAGACCGACTTCCTGCGCGCCGTCCGGGAGGGCGAACTGACCGCCGTGGCGACCCCGATCCACCGGGGTCGCAGCCAGCAGCTGTGGCAGGTCGAGATCACCGACGAGCGGTCCCGGCTGGTCTCCCGGGGCCAGGTACGGCTGCACAACACGCCGTCGCCGGAGACGCTGGGCCGGTGAACCACACCCCGCCGGTAGCCGGGAGCCCTCCGGCCGGCCCGGTCGGTAGCCGGCCCGGTCGGTAGGGGCAACCCGAGGGGCGCGGCCGATCCGGGCGGGAGGACAGATTCGCCGGACGCCCCGGCCGGCCGCCGATAATGTCGCTCCTGATGGGCGCGACCGGCTCCCCGGTGGCTGGCAGGGTCATGAAGAGGATCTTCACCGTCACGCTCGGCATCCTGACCGCCGTGGGCGGCTTCGTCGACGTCGGTGACCTGGTCGCCAACAGCCAGGCGGGGGCCCGTTACGGCATGCGGCAGGCCTGGGTGGTGGTGCTCGGTGTGCTCTGCATCTGCGTGTACGCGGAGATGTCCGGCCGGGTGGCGGTGGTCAGCGGGCGGGCCACCTTCGACCTGGTCCGCGCCCGGCTCGGCCCTCGGGTGGCGCTGGCCAACCTGGCCGGGTCGTACCTGGTGACGGTGTTGACCCTGGCCGCGGAGATCGGCGGGGTGGCGTTGGCGCTCCAGCTGGCCAGCGGCGTGCCGTATCTGATCTGGGTCCCGGTGGCCGGGTTCGCGGTCTGGCTGGTGCTGTGGCGGCTGCGCTTCTCGATCATGGAGAAGGTGTTCGGCATCGCCGGGCTGGCCCTCGTGGTCTTCACGGTCGCCCTGGTCAAGCTGCCGACGGACTGGTCGGCGCTGCTCGGTCAGGCGGTCCGGCCGGCACCGGACGGGGTGCGGTACTGGTATCTCGCGGTGGCGCTGTTCGCGTCCGCGGTCAGCCCGTACGAGGTGTTGTTCTTCTCCTCCGGGGCGATCGAGGAACGGTGGACGGGCGCCGACCTGGCCACCGAGCGGGCCAACGCGCTGGTCGGGTTCGCCGTCGGCGGGCTGCTGGGGCTGTCCCTGATGGCCACCGCGGCGGTGCTGTTCCATCCGACGGGTGCGGACGTCACCACGTTCGACCAGGTGGCCCGGCCGGCGGCGGTGGCGTTCGGGCGGATCGGGCTGGCGGTGGCGATCCTCGGCTTCTTCGCCGCCACCTTCGGCGCGGCGCTGGAGGTGGGGCTGGCCACCGGGTACAGCACGGCGCAGTACTTCGGCTGGCAGTGGGGGAAGTTCGTCCCGCCCCGGCAGGCGGCCCGGTTCCACACCGTGGTGCTGGTCAGCGTCCTGCTGGGGACCGTGGTGCTGTTGACCATGGTCGACCCGATCCGGCTGACCATCTACATGCTGGTGCTCAACGCCGTGGTCCTGCCGCTGACCTATCTGCCGATCCTGGTGGTGGCCAACGACCGCGACTATCTGGGCGACCGGGTCAACGGCCGGCTGGCCAACCTGCTCGGCACGGTGTTCCTGGTCGTCCTGGTGGTGGCGGCGGTGGCGGCGGTGCCGCTGCTGGTCCTCGCCGGGGGTGGCGGATGACGTTGCGGCTGTCCCGGCAACTGCTGGACCGGCAGATCGTGGACCGGTCCGGCCTGATCGTCGGCAACGTGGCCGACATCGGGTTCGGCGTGGACGACGACGGCGTGCCGTACGTCGGGACGCTGCTGGTGGGCCAGGTCGCCCTCGGCCGGCGGCTCGGCGGAGGGCTCGGCCGGCTGCTGGTCGCCGTCGCCACCCGGTTGGCGCCGCGACTGCCGCCGCGCACCACGGGGATCCCGTTCCACCTGGTCCGGGAGGTGGGCAGCGCGGTGCGGTTGTCCTGCCCCGGCGACCGGTTGCCACAGCCGGCGCTGGAGTGCTGGCTGCGCCGGCATGTGATCAACCGGATCCCGGGAGCCGGCCGTGCGGGCCGCTGAGCTGCTCGGGCGGACCGCCTTCGACCGGTCCGGGCGACGGTTGGGCCGGGTGGTCGACATCGTCGTGTGCCCCGGCGGGCCGCACGGACGGTTGCGGATCCGCGGTTTGGTGGTCGCACCGCACTGGTACGGCCGGCTGATCGGACCGGACCGGGAGGCCGCGGGGCCCTGGCTGGTCTCCGCGCTGGCCCGGTTGTTGCGCCACGGCGGGTTCGAGGTGCCGCTGGCCGAGCTGCGGCTCGACCCACCGGTGCCCGACCTCCCGCTGCCCGGTGGCGCGGACCGGCAAGCCGGTTGAGCACGACCGGCGGCGGCCCGGGCCGGTCCGGCTCCGCGCGGCCCGGGCCCGCCGGGCCGGTCCGGTCCGGTCCGTCGGACCGGACCGGACCCGCCGGGTCGACTCGGTCCCACGTCGGGTCGGTGCCGCCGGGTCAGCCCGGTGGCGCGACCGTGACCAGGCCGGACTCGTACGCCGCGATGACCAGTTGGGCGCGGTCGCGGGCGGCCAGCTTGTCCAGCAGCCGGCCGACGTGGGTCTTCACGGTCGCCATGCTCAGCCGCAGGTGCCCGGCGATCTCCTGGTTGGACAGCCCGCGGGCGATCAGGGTCAGCACCTCCCGCTCCCGGTCGGTCACCCCGGTCAACCGCCGGTCGACCGGGCGGGCCGGTTGGGGCCGGCGGACGAACTCGGCGATCAGCCGTCGGGTCACCGTCGGCGCGAGCAGCGCCTCGCCGGTCGCCACGGTCCGCACGGCCGCCAGCAGGTCGGCCGGCGGGGTGTCCTTGAGCAGGAATCCGCTGGCCCCGGCCCGTAGCGCCGCGTAGACGTACTCGTCCAGGTCGAAGGTGGTGAGGATGAGCACCCGCACGCCGCCGGTTCCGGCGGGACCGCAGATCCGGCGGGTCGCCTCGATGCCGTCGACGCCGGGCATCCGTACGTCCATCAGCACCACGTCCGGACGCAGCGTCCGGGCCAGGTCCACCGCCTCGGCGCCGTCGGCGGCCTCGCCGACGGTGGCCAGGTCCGGGCTGGTGTCGACGAGCACCCGGAAACTGCCGCGCAGCAGTGCCTGGTCGTCGGCGATCAGCACCCGGACCGGTGCGCCCGCCGCGCCGGGACCGGTCACCGCGTCGCCTCCGGGCCGTCGTCGCCGGCGGTCCGGGCGGTGGCGGCGGACGACCCGGTCGTGGCGGTGGCGGCCAGGGGCACCCGGGCGCGGACGGCGAACCCGCCGGCCGGCTCGGGCCCGGCGGTGAGGCTGCCGCCGAACAGCGCGGCCCGCTCCCGCATGCCGATCAGGCCGTGTCCGTCCGACCCGCCGTTCCCGCCGGTACGGTCGCCGGCACCGTCGTCGGTGACCTCGATCCGCAGCACCTCCGACTCCACCGCGACGGTGACCCGGCAGCGGGCCGGTCCGGCGTGCCGCACCACGTTGGTCAGCGCCTCCTGGACGATGCGGTACGCGGCCAGCGCGACGCCCTCGGGCAACCCGTCGACACCGCGTACGTCGAGGTCGACCCGGACTCCGGCGGCGGCGGCGCGGTCGACCAGCCGCGGCAGGTCGGCCAGTCCCGGCGTCGGGTCCAGCTCGACCGGACCCGGCTCCCCCGAGCGCAGCACGCCCAGGGTGCGCCGCATCTCGGTCAGCGCGTCGCGGCTGGTCGACTCGATGATCCGCAGCGCGTCCCGGACCTCGGCCGGGCGCTGTTCCGCGACGTGGTTGGCGATCGCCGCCTTGACCGCGATGAGGCTCATGCTGTGCGCCACCCCGTCGTGCAACTCCCGGGCGATCCGCAGCCGCTCGTCGGTGACCGCCTGCCGGGCCCGCTGCTCGGCCGCCCGCGCCGCGTCCGCCCGCCGGCCCCGTACCGTCCGGCCGAACATCCACACCCCGCCGGTCAGCAACCAGCCGAAGCCGACGCCGCTGACGAGGTCGCCCTGGTCCGGGGGCAGCAGCACCCCGACGGCGGCGGTGCCGAGCAGGCTGACCGCCAGCGGGGGCAGCGACCGGCGTCGCGGCAGGGCCGCCGCCACCTGGTACAACGCCAGCGCGACGGCCGCGTACGGCGCGGCGGCCGCGAACGCGGGGATCACCCGGGTGGCGAGGGCCACGGTGGCACCGGCGGACACCACCACGAACACGCCGACCGGCCAGCGGCGGCGTACCGCCAGCGGCGCACCGATCAGCACGGCCAGCGACCCGTACTGCCAGACCGGCAGCGGGGTCGGCCGGTCGGACCCGGCGTACCCGCAGAGCAGCACCACGGCGACGGCCGCGACGACGTCGAGGACGACCCGCTCGGCACCGCGCGGCAGACGGCGGGCCGGCCGACCGGGCACGGAAGCGGTCACGGCACGACGGTAACCGCTCGGGTCGGCACCGCGCGTCCACCCGGGGGCGGTCATCCCCCGGTCCGATGTGCCGGCACGGACCGGCGGCGGGTCCGCCCGGGGTCGGGCCGACAGGTCCCGGCCCCGGTCCGATGTGCCGGGCGGCCGGTTCCGGCGACCGTATCCGGCATGACGACGACAGTTTCGGTCGCGCTGCGATCGGTGTCGAGGGTGTACCAAACGAGCGCCGGGCCGGTGACCGCGCTGGACGAGGTGAGCGTGGACTTCGCCGCGGGGACGTTCACGGCCGTGATGGGCCCGTCCGGCTCGGGCAAGTCCACCCTGTTGCACTGCGCCGCCGGTCTGGACCGGCCCACCGCCGGTACGGTCAGCATCGGCGGCACCGACCTGGGCGGGTTGGACGACACGGGTCTCACGCTGCTGCGCCGGGACCGGGTGGGCTTCGTGTTCCAGGCGTTCAACCTGGTCTCCGCGTTGACCGCCGCGCAGAACATCGGGTTGCCGGAGCGGCTGGCCGGCCGGCGGCCGGACCCCGACCGGGTGGCGGCGGCGCTGGCCGCGGTGGGCCTGACCGGCCGGGGCGGGCACCGGCCCGGTGAGTTGTCCGGCGGCGAGCAGCAGCGGGTGGCGATCGCCCGGGCGCTGAACCTGTGTCGATCTCCCGGCGCGGGCCGTCGTCCGTCGAGGGTGACGGCGGCGCTCGCGCGCCGCGCGGTCCGGGTCGACGACGCTTCGTCGGTGACCGGGCCGGCGGTGCTGTTCGCCGACGAACCGACCGGGGCGCTGGACACCCGGACCTCTCGGCAGGTGCTGGAGTTGCTGCGGTCGACCGTGGACGAGCGTGGCCAGACCGTGGTGATGGTCACCCACGACCCGGTCGCCGCGACCTACGCCGACCGGGTGCTGCTGCTGGCCGACGGCCGGGTGGCCGACGACCTCGGTGGCGGCCTGACCGCCGAGTCGGTCGCGGCCCGGATGACCCGGCTGGAGGCGACGTGCTGACCTGGGCGGGGCTGCGCGAACGGTGGGCGTCGCTGGTCGGTACGTTCGTCGCGCTCGCGCTCGCGGTGGCGCTGGTGTCGATGTCCGCGCTGCTGCTGCTCTCCGCGACGCCACGGACGCCGGACCGGTACGCCGCCGCGGCGGTGCTGGTGCGCAGCCCCGCGGCCGCCCCGGACACGGACACCTTCCGGGAAAGCCGGCCGTGGTCACCGGAGCAGGCAGCTGACCTCGTGACGCGGCTCGGCGCGTTGCCCGGGGTGGCCGCCGCCGTGCCGGACCGGTCGTTCTACGTCCAGGCGGTCCGCGACGGGCGGCCGGTGGGTGCGCCGGAGCCGGGCGTGCCGCAGGGACACGGCTGGGCCAGCCTCGGCCTGTCGCCGTACCGGCTGGTGGCCGGGACCGCTCCGGAGCGTGCCGACCAGGTGGTCGTGGACCGGGGGCTCGGGCTGCGCCCCGGTGACCGGGTGACCCTGCTGACGGCGGCCGGGCCCACCCCGTACACCGTCTGCGGGACCACCGACGGGCCCGGCTTCCATCTCAGTGACGCGGCGGCCGCCGGGTTGGCGCCCGGGGTTCGGGTGATCGGGCTGGTGCTGCGGCCGGACGCCCGGGCGGGCGAGGTGGCCGCCGCGGCCCGGTCCGTGGTCGGCGACGCGGGTACGGTGCTCAGCGGCGCCGCGCGGGCCGAGACCGAACCCCGCTCCGACGCGCGGACCCGGTGGATCGGGTTGCAGGTGCTGACCGCCGTCGCGGCCCTGACCGGCTTCGTGTCGATCTTCGTGGTGGCGGCCACGTTCGCCTTCGCGGTGTCCGGCCGGCGCCGGGAGGTGGGGCTGCTGCGGGCGGTCGGCGCCACCGGCCGGCAGGTCCGCCGGATGCTGTACGCCGAGGCCGCGGTGATCGCCGTCGGCGCCGGCGCGCTGGGTGCCCCGGTGGGCGCGGTGCTCGCCACGGTGCTCGGTGACGTGCTGGTGGACGTGGGGATCGAACCGGCCGGTTTCACCGTGCGCCTCCCGCTCTGGCCGCCGGCCGTGGCGGTCGCCGGCGGGGTGCTGGTCGGGCTGCTGGGTGCCGCCTCGACGGCCCGCCGGATGTCCCGGACCTCGCCGCTCGCGGCGCTGCGGACCGCCGCGGTGGACGAACGGCCGCTCGGCCGGGCGCGCTGGATCACCGGCGGGCTGGCCACCGCCGGCGGGCTCGGGCTGGCGGTCGCGCACGTCGGCGGCGATCTGCGGGACCTGGCCACCAGCAGCCTGTACGCCGCGATGGCGCTGATCGTCGGGTTGAGCCTGCTCGCCCCGGTGGTGGTGGGGCCGGTGGTCCGGGCGGTGTGCCGGCCGTTGCGCCGGCTGCCCGGTGGTGGCGCGACCGTGCTGCTGGCTCGGGGCAACGTGCTGGCCAATCCGCGGCGGACCGCGTCGACGGCGGCCCCGGTGCTGCTCACGGTCGGCTTCGCGGTGCTGGTGACCGGGCTGGTGCAGACCTCGGCGGGCGCGTACGCGGCGGGTCGGGGCGCGCGCAGCGGCGCCGCCGCGGTGCTCGTCCCGGACGGTACGCCGGGCCTGTCGGACGCGGCCGTGGCGGCGGTGTCCGGGGCGGCGTTGTTGCCCACCGTCGGTTACGTCGGCACCCGACCGGTCACCGCGGCCGGGATGGACCCGCACCGGCCGCGCGGCGGGATCGAGGTGACCGAGGGCGGGCTCGCCGGTCCCGGCGGCGTCGCCGTCGCCGCCGGCACCGCGGCCCGGCTCGGCTGGCGCACCGGTACGGTCGCCACGGTGACCTTCGCCGACGGGCGGGCCACCGAGCTGCGGGTGACGGCGCTGGTCGCCGACGGCACGGCACCGGCCGAGTTGCTGCTGGACCGCGCGACGGTCCGCGCCCACGATCCGTCCGCGCTGACCGAGGCGGTGCTGCTGACCGGCGGGCCGGCGGGGCCGGTGCCGCCGGAACTCGGGGCCCGGGTCACCGACGTCGGTGCCTGGGCGGCGGCGCGGGACGCCGAGGACGACCGACTGGTGTGGATCTTCACGGTGCTCCTGATCGCCGTGTCGGCCGGCTACGCCGCGATCGCGGTGGCGAACACGCTGCTGATGGCGACGGCCGCGCGCCGGGCGGATCTGCGCGTGCTGCGGCTGTCCGGGGCCACCACGGCGCAGGTGCTGCGACCGGTGGCGGTCGAGTCGGCCCTGGTGGTGGCCATCGGCACCGGGCTCGGGCTGCTGGTCTCGCTGCCGGCGCTGCTCGGCATGCGGGCCGGGCTGGCCGAGCAGGTCGGTACGGCGGTGCCGCTGGTGGTGCCCTGGCCGGTGCCGCTGTCCGTGGTGGGCGTCTGCCTGCTGCTCGCCCTGCTGGCCAGCGTGCCACCGGCCCGGCTGGCCCTGCGCTGACCCGACCCGACCGGCGTCCCCACCGGCTCGCCGGCAGCCGGTGGGGACGCCGGGCCCGGTCAGCCGGTGGCGGTGTCCAGGGCCGGTTCCGGGTCGGGAGCCGGCGGGGCGGTACGGCGCAGCCGTACCCGGACGATGGCGTGGTGCGCCACCTCCAGCACCTCGAACACGCAGCCGTCGATGGCCACCGTCTCCCCGGCGTCGGACGGGATCCGGCCGAGGACGGACAGGATCAGGCCGGCGACCGTGGTGTAGTCGCCGGCCGGCCGGCCCGGCAGCTCGATGCCGATGTCGGGCAGGTCGTGGATCGGGAAGGTGCCGGGCAGCAGCAGCGCGCCGTCGGGCTCGGTGCGTACCCCGCGGACGTCCCGGTCGGTCTCGTCGTAGATCTCCCCGACGATCTCCTCCAGCACGTCCTCCAGGGTCACGATGCCGTCCACCGCGCCGCGCTCGTCGACCACCAGGGCGATGTGCTGCCGTTCGGTCTTGAACTGGCGCAGCGCCTCGACCACCGGCAACGAGTCCGGCAGCAGCATCGGCGGTCGGGCGTAGTCGTCGATCGGCCGGTCGTCCGGCACGCCGACCAGGTCCCGCAGGTGCACCACGCCGACCGCGTCGTCGAGCATGCCGTGCCGGACCACCGGGGCCCGGGAGTTGCCGGAGGCGGCCAGCACGATCCGGGCCGCCTCGGCCGAGGTCCCGCTGTCCAGGCAGAAGACCTGCAGCCGGGGCACCAGCACGGCCCGCAGCCGCCGCTCGGCGATCTCGACCGCGCCGGCGATGATGGTCTGCTGTTCCAGGGTCAGCCCGTGATGTCCGGAGACGATGTCCCGCAACTCGTCCGGGCTGATCTCGTCCCGTTGCGGTTTCGGGTCCACCCCGGCGAGCCGGACCACCAGGTCGGTGGTCACGCCGAGCGCCCACACCGCCGGTCGGGACAGGCTGGCCAGCAGGTCCAGCGGGCGGGCCACCACCAGGGCCCAGCGTTCCGCGCGCTGCATGGCGATCCGCTTCGGGGCCAGCTCGCCGAAGACCAGGGTGACGAAGGTCAGCGCCAACGTGACCAGCACGATGGCGACCGGCTCGGCGGCGGTGCCGAGCACCGCCAGCAGCGACACCAGCGGCCGGGCGAGGGACACCGCCGCGGCCGCCGAGGCGAGGAACCCGGCCAGGGTGATGCCGATCTGGATGGTGGCGAGGAAACGGTTCGGGTCCTTGGCCAACCTGGCCAGCACCCGACCGGCCCGGCTGCGCCGTTCCAACCGCTGCAGCTGGCTCTCCCGCAGCGAGACCAGCGCCATCTCGCTGCCGGAGAACGCCGCGTTGACGATCACCAGAACGCCGACCAGGGCCAGTTGCATCCACGTCTGCACCGCTTCAGTCTCCTCACACGGCCCGACCACCGGTGGTTCCGGCCTCGGGCGGGTCCGGCGGCGACCACGGGTCGACGCCGGTCGTGGCTGTGACACACCGTCGGCTGCCTCTTGCCCCGCGGGCGGCTCGGCGAATCCCGAAGCCCGGTACCGACCGGACGCCCGCCCGCACCCGCCGGCCGGTGCCCTGCACCGCGGCCTGACCCGGGACGGCAAGAAACGGCCAGCGGAACACGCCGGCGCAGACCCGCCCGGACCGGCCCCGCACCGGTGCGCCGCTCAGCCCGCGTCGAGGGTGGACTCGATCCAGCGTTGCCACCACTGGGTCTCCGGGAGGTCCCCGGCGGCGGTGACGACGGCGTCGAGCACCCCGGTCACCTCGGTCGGGTCCTCGATCGGCACGGCGTCGACCAGTCGCCGGATCTCGGCGTGGCGGCGCCGCATCACCTCGCCGATCAGGTCCTTGCCCGACTCGCTCAGCGCCAGCCAGGCCACCCGCCGGTCCGGTTGCCGGTGCTGGCGGGTCAGCAGGCCACGACGGATCAGCCGGTCACAGGTGCGGGTCACCGTCGAGGGGTGCAGGGCCAACTCCCGGGCCAGGTCGACGGTGCGCTGCGGGCCGCGGGCGGCGAGCAGCACCACGATCCGGTACTGGGACAGCGTCAGGTCGATGTCGAGCATGTTCAGGCTCCGGGCCGTGATGCCGACCAGGATCCGACTCAGCGCCGCGAGCGCGTCCACCACCTCGGCCAGCCCGTCGGCGGCCGGGTGTGCGCCGGGCGGGAGGCCGTCCGGGGCCGGCTGCGGGGTCACCTCGGTCCCCGACCGGCGGCCTCGGCGGGCCGGGGAGACGGCCCGGATGGGGTGATCGGGGCCACCCCGAGGGACCCCGGGTACGGACAGTAACGTGGCACCATCCAATGATTGCATGTATACATGTTCTGACGCTGAGCAGACCCGCCACCGGTAGGGGGCGCCTGCCACACCGAGGGGCGTAGCGAGTCATCCAGGCTTGTGACAAATCCAACCGCCTTGATGATTTTCGCGGCTCTCAGGTTGCTTTCAGGAGTCCGCCCGTTATGTCATAGCCGTCCCGGCGGACGCCCGGTTCTTTCCTGGCACAGGCGCGCCGCTTCCGTCACGAGCTGCCAGGAGGAGGTGACAGATGACCCTGTTCGAGTTCCTGGAAAGCCGCCGTGAGCTGCTGGTCGCCCAAGCTCTGGAGCACACCACCATCGTGCTGGTCGCGGTCGCGCTCGCGACCGTCATCGGAGTCCTGACCGGCATCGCCACCTACCGGAATCGGCGCCACCGGTCGATCGCCGTCGCGGTCGCGGCCACCGTCATGACCATCCCGTCGTTCGCCCTGCTCGGTCTGCTGATCACGCCACTCGGGCTGGGCTACGTCCCCGCCCTGGTGGCACTGACCCTGTACGCCCTGCTGCCGATCATCCGCAACACCGTCGTCGGGCTGAGTGAGATCGACCCCGCGCTGACCGAGGCCGCCCGCGGCATCGGCATGGGCCGGATCCGCACGCTGACCACCGTGGAGATCCCGTTGGCCTGGCCGGTGATCCTCGCCGGAATCCGGGTCTCCACCCAGGTGACCATGGGCATCGCGGCCATCGCCGCGTACGTCGGTGGCCCCGGACTGGGGCACCAGATCTACGGCGGGCTGGCCAACCTCGGCGGCGCCAACTCACTCAACCAGGCGCTGGTCGGCACCGTCGGCGTGGCCCTGCTGGCGCTCGTCGCCGACGGCCTGCTGTGGCTGCTCGGCCGGTTCACCCGGGTCGGCCGGCGCGCCGAGGCGCTGGAGCGCCGGTCCGGCGCCGCCGGACCGACCGCCACGAACCCGACCGCCGACGCCAGCCTGGCCGTCGCGGCGGCCGCCGCCACCCCCGGTGCCCCCGCCACCGTCTCCGCAACCAGCAAGGAAGGTCCGCGATGACCGACGATGTCATGATCGACCTGCAGCAGGTCAGCAAGTCCTACCGCGGACAGAAGGCCCCCGCGGTGGAGAACGTGTCCATGCGCATCCACCGGGGTGAGATCGTCGTGCTGGTGGGCCCGTCCGGCTGCGGCAAGACCACCACCATGAAGATGATCAACCGGCTGATCGAGCCGACCGGCGGCCGGATCCTGGTCGACGGCGCGGACGTCACCGCGCTGGACGCCACCGAGCTGCGCCGACGGATCGGCTACGTCATCCAGCAGGTCGGCCTCTTCCCGCACATGAGCGTGGCCACCAACGTGGGCCTGGTGCCGAAGATGCTCGGCTGGGACCGCCGGCGGATCGAGGACCGGGTGGACGAACTGCTCGACCTGGTCGGTCTCGACCCGGCCCAGTACCGGCACCGGCTGCCCCGCCAGCTCTCCGGCGGCCAGCAGCAGCGCGTCGGGGTGGCCCGGGCGCTCGCCGCCGACCCGCCGGTAATGCTGATGGACGAGCCGTTCGGCGCCACCGACCCGCTGACCCGGGAGAAGCTGCAGAACGAGTTCCTCCGGCTGCAGGAGAAGCTCCAGAAGACGATCGTCTTCGTCACGCACGACTTCGACGAGGCGATCAAGATGGGCAGTCGGATCGCCGTCCTCGGCGAGCGCTCCCGGATCCGCCAGTTCGACACGCCCGAGCATTTGCTGGCGAACCCGGCCGACGAGACCGTCGCGCGGTTCATCGGCGCCGGCGCCTCGCTCAAGCAGCTCAACCTGCGCAAGGTCGAGGCCGTCGACCAGGAGGACGCGGAGCTGGTCCGGCTGGACGAGTCGCCCGCCTCGGTGCTCAACCGGCTGGAGACCTCCGGCGAGTGGGCGGTGCTCACCACCGACGCCGAGCGCCGGCCGCAGCGCTGGATCACCCCGAGCGACCTCACGCCGCGACACGACAACCTGGACGGCGTCGGCATCGCGGCGACCACCGTCGAGCCGCAGACCACCCTGCACGACGCGCTGGACGCCATGCTCGGCTCCAGCTGCGGCTCCGCGGTGGTGGTGGACGAGGCCGGCCGCTACCGCGGCATCGTCAGCATCGAGAGCCTGATGAAGGCGATCAGCGACATGCGCGAGGCCGAGCGGAACCACAACCGGGCCGTCGCCGACATCGTCCCCGCACCGGTCGTGCCGGCCGCCCGTACCGACGGCGACCGGACGGTCAACGGTGTGCAGGTGCCGCTGGACGGCGGGGGGCCGCGATGACCGCGACCACCGTCACCGACCGGCCGGTGGCGCTGCCGTCGCGCTGGCACGGCATGCTCCGCCGGCACCTCGCGATGCCCGTCGTGATCGCCGCCGGGCTGCTGGCCACCTGGGCGTACGTCGGCTCGCAGGACCTGGACGACATCGAACGGCGGTCGCTCAACGCCGACACCCTGCTGCGGGTGACCGGGCAGCATTTGTCGCTCAGTGCCCTGACCACCGTGCTGGTGGTGGTCATCGCGATCGGCGGCGGGATCCTGCTCACCCGGCCGGCGCTGCGCTGGCTGGCCCCGGCCGCCACCACGGTGGCCAACCTCGGGCAGGCCACCCCGGCGATCGGGCTGCTGGTGCTGCTGAGCATCTGGCTCGGCATCGGCGCCGGCACGGCGTTGATCGGGCTGGTGGCGTACGCGGTGCTGCCGGTGCTGCGCAACACCATCGTCGGGCTGAACCAGGTCGACCGGCACCTGATCGAGGCCGGCCGCGGCATCGGCATGTCGCCGCTGGCCATCCTGGGCAGGGTGGAGCTGCCGCTGGCCGTACCGGTGATCCTGGCCGGGATGCGGACCGCGCTGGTCTTCGCGGTCGGCACCGCGACGCTGGCCACCTTCATCAACGCCGGCGGGCTCGGCGGCCTGATCGTCACCGGCATCACGCTGCAGCGCGACACCGTGCTGATCACCGGCGCGGTGCTGACCGCGGCGCTGGCCCTGGCCCTGGACTGGCTCGGCGCCATCCTCACCGACCTGCTGCGCCCGCGCGGCATCGACTGAACCGGCCTCGACCACCCGTCGAGGTCACATCCCGCACCCAACCCGGCGTCGGACCACGACGCCACGGAAGGCAGACATGCGCACCCGAACACCCCTCACCCGGCTCGCCGCCGGCACGGCCGTCGTCGCGCTGGCCCTCACCGGCTGCTCGGTCACCACCGAGGCCGGCGGCGAGGACGTCTCGGTCGGCAAGGGTTCGATCCAGAAGGACGAGGCACTGGCCGGCCAGAGCATCGCCATCGGGTCGAAGGAGTTCACCGAGAACATCGTCCTCGGCCACATCGCCATGTTGGCCCTCAAGGCCGCCGGCGCGAACGTGGTGGACAAGACCAACATCAAGGGCTCGGTCAACGTCCGCAAGGCGATGCTCGCCGGCGAGGTCAACGCCTACTGGGAGTACACCGGCACCGGCTGGATCACCTACCTGGGCCACACCGACCCGATCGCCGACTCGCAGCGGCAGTACGAGGCGGTGGCCAAGGAGGACAAGGAGAAGAACGGGGTCGTCTGGGGGGCCATCGCGCCGGCCAACAACACGTACGCGCTGGCGGTGCGCGAGGACAAGGCCAAGGAGTGGAACCTCAAGACCCTGTCCGACCTGGCCGCCTTCGTCAAGAAGAACCCGGACCAGGCGACGTTCTGCTTCGAGACCGAGTTCAGCTCCCGCAACGACGGCTGGAACGGCGTGGCCAAGACGTACGGGATGAACGTGCCGGCGGCGAACCGCAAGGTGATGGACGTCGGAGTGGTCTACAACGAGACCAAGAAGGGCGAGTCCTGCAACTTCGGCGAGGTGTACGTCACCGACGGCCGGATCAGCAACCTCAAGCTGGTGCCGCTGGAGGACGACAAGCACTTCTTCCCGATCTACAACCCGGCGCTGACCCTCAACAAGGACACCGCCGCGAAGTACCCGTCGCTGGCCTCGGTGCTCGACCCGATCGCCGCCAAGCTGGACAACGACACGCTGCGCAAGCTCAACGAGCGGGTGGACGTCAAGGGTGAGTCGGTGGCCCAGGTGACCGCCGACTGGATGAAGCAGGAAGGCTTCATCGGCTGACCCTCGGCCACCGCCGCGCTGAGCGAACCGGTATCCGACGGCCGACTCCGTACCGCGGGAGTCGGCCGTCGTCGTCCGGTCAGCCGAAGATGCAGATCAGCCAGCAGTCCCTCGGGGACTTCGTCGGGCTCGGGGTGGCTGACGGCGACGCGCCGGGCAGCAACGGTGGCAGATTCGGCAGCAACGACGGCAGCAGCGGCGACGGGCCGGCCGCCGGCGGTGAACCGGAGGCGCCGGGCGCCGGCCCGCCGGGCACCGGGGACCGGGTGCCCCGGGTGGGTGCCGCGCTCGGCGACGGGACCACGTCCGACGGCCGGGGTCGCGACGGCGCCACATCGGTCAGGGTGCGCCGGACGTCGTCGATGTCCTGCCGGAGCCGGGCCGCGGCGGCCGGGTCGTGTACCCGGGCCAGATGTCCGGCGGCGTCGTCGAGGTGACTCTGCGCGTCGTCGTACCGACCGGCCCCCAGGGCCGTACGGGCGAGCGCGATGGCCTCCTCGGCGGACCGTACGTCGGCCCGCTCGGGGAAGACCGTCCGGGTCACCGGCCACAGCGGGTTGCCCGGTCCGGCGTGCTGCGCGCCGACCCCGACCAGCCCGAAGGCGGCCGCCGCCACCGCGGTGACGATCGCCCAGCGGGGTGGCCGGCGCCGGCCACCGGTCCGCCGGCCGTGCCGTCCGGGCCCGGTCGGGCCGGCGGTCGACGGGCCGCCCCGGCCGGCGGTGGCCGGACCGGGGTCGGCGACCACGCCGACCGCGCCGGCACCCGGGTGGCCGGTGTCCGGGTGCCCGGCGCCCGGCGTCGGCAGGTCGTCGTCCAGGTCCGCGCGCCAGGCGGCCAGCAGGGTCGCCACCGGTTCGTCCGTCGCGGCCGACCCGCCGCGGCCCAGGGCGTCCAGCAGCTCGTCGTCGGCCAGCATGGTCACCAGGTCGGGTTCGCGCTCGGTCATGCCGCCCTGCCTTCGTCGAGGGCGTCACCGGCGATGCTGCGCAGCCGGGCCAGGGCCCGGGACTGGGCGACCCGGACGGCGGGTGCGGACATGCCGACCACCGTGCCGACCTCGTCGGCCGAGAGCCCGACCGCGACCCGGAGCAGGATGATCTCGCGCTGGGTGTCGGTGAGCCGGTCCAGCAGCGCGGACAACCGGCGGGCCAGGTCGGTGGAAACCGCCTGCTGCTCCGGCCCGGGTGCCGCGTCCGGCCGGTCCACCAGCGTGTCGGCGACGCTGAGCGCCGGTGCCCGCACGGCGGCCCGCTGCGCGTCGGCCACCTTGTGCGCGGCGATGCCGTACACGAAAGCGGTGAACGGGCGGCCCTGGTCACGGTAGCGGGGCAGGGCGTTCAACACGGCCAGACACACCTCCTGGGCGACGTCGTCGGCGGTGGCGAACGCCCCACCGACCCGGCCGAGCCGGGCCCGGCAGTACCGCACCACGCCGGGACGCACCTGGGTGAGCAGCGCCTCGGTCGCGTCCGGGTCGCGTCGTACGGCCCGGCTGACGAGGTCAGCCTCGGAAGCTGCGGTCATGGGGTCAGGGGACACCTTCGGTCGGGCGGGGGATGCCCCGAACCGTAGTCCGCCGGACCCGTTCACACCAATGCACCCCCCGTGACCGGAACGTTACGGAAAGATTTTCTGTTACACCCGCCCTGGTCGCCCCGATGTCACCGGTAACGGCTGCGGACGGGAGTGCGGATGGGCGTCGAGGTGCGCGTGGAGGGGCTGACCAAGTCCTTCGGCGGCCAGCCGGTCTGGTCGGACGTGAGCCTGACCCTGCCGGCGGGCGAGATCTCGGTGCTGCTCGGGCCGTCCGGCACCGGCAAGTCGGTGTTCCTGAAGACCCTGGTCGGGTTGCTGCGGCCGGACCGTGGGTCGATCTGGATCGGCGACCGTGACCTGCCGCGGCTGTCCGAACGCGCACTGTACGAGGTCCGCCGGTTGTTCGGGGTGCTGTTCCAGGACGGCGCGCTGTTCGGCTCGATGAACATCTACGACAACGTGGCGTTCCCGCTGCGCGAGCACACCCGCAAGCCGGAGTCCCAGGTCAGGGCCATCGTCGAGGAGAAGTTGGAGCTGGTCGGGCTGACCGGGGCGGAGAAGAAGCTGCCCGGTGAGATCTCCGGCGGGATGCGCAAGCGGGCCGGTCTGGCCCGGGCGCTGGTGCTCGACCCGGAGATCATCCTGTTCGACGAACCGGACTCCGGGCTGGACCCGGTCCGGACCGCCTACCTGAACCAACTGATCATCGACCTGAACCAGCGCACCGACGCGACGTTCCTGATCGTCACGCACGACATCAACACGGCCCGTACCGTGCCGGACAACATCGGCCTGATCTACCACGGGCACCTGGCCATGTTCGGCCCCCGGGAGATGCTGCTGTCCAGCACCGAGCCGGTGGTCCGGCAGTTCCTCAACGCCCAGCGGGTCGGCCCGATCGGGATGGCCGAGGAGAAGGACGCCGAGGAGCTGCGGGCCGAGGCGGAGTCCGGTGTGGACCTGCCGCCGCTGCCACCGATCGCGGCCCAGCTGCGCCCGTCGGACGGCCTGCCGCGCCGGTCCGAGCGACCGGCCGGCCAGTGGTGCCGGGAAAACGGGGTCACCCCGCCGCCCGGTTCGTTCGCCGACGCGCCGGAGCGGGAGATCGGCTGGACGCGCCGCGACGCCATGGATCAGACCGCCATGGATCAGACCGCCATGGATCAGACCGCCGACTTCGGTCCCCCGCCCGACTACGACGGGCTGCACAGCCGCGAGGTGAGCCGATGAGGGTCTCCCCCACCGGCGCCCTGCGCCAGTCCGGCGAGTTCTTCGCGTTCTGCCTGGACGCGCTCGCCGGGCTGCCCCGCCGGCCGTTCCAGGTCGCCGAGTTCGTCCGGCAGGCCTGGTTCATCAGCTCGGTCTCGATCCTGCCGGCCGCCCTGGTGTCGATCCCGTTCGGCGCGGTCATCGCGCTGCAGCTCGGTTCCCTGGTACGCCAGCTCGGCGCCCAGTCGTTCACCGGGGCCGCCTCGGTGCTGGCCGTGGTCCGCGAGGCGGGCCCGATCGTCACCGCGCTGATCATCGCCGGGGCGGGGGGTTCGGCGATCTGCGCCGACCTCGGCGCCCGGAAGATCCGCGAGGAGCTGGACGCCATGCAGGTGCTCGGCATCGACCCGATCCGCCGGTTGGTGGTCCCCCGGGTGGTCGCCACCATGCTGGTCGCCGTCCTGCTCAACGGCCTGGTCAACGTGGTCGGGGTGGCCGGCGGTTACGTGTTCAACGTGCTCGTGCAGGGCGGTACGCCGGGGGCGTACCTGGCCAGCTTCCAGGCACTCGGTCAGCTGCCGGACCTGGTCGTCGGCGAGCTCAAGGCGCTGCTGTTCGGCGCGGTGGCCGCCCTGGTGGCCAGCTACAAGGGGATGACCGCGCGGGGCGGCCCGAAGGGGGTGGGCGACGCGGTGAACCAGAGCGTGGTGATCACCTTCATGCTGCTGTTCGCGGTCAACTTCGTGCTCACCGCCGTGTACTTCCAGGTCGTACCGCAGAAGGGTGCCTGAGATGGCGGTGCTGCGCGGCCTGGACCAGCTCGGCGGGCAGTTGACCTTCTACCTGCGCGCGGTGGCCTGGGCGCCGCGCGCGGTGACCCGCTACCGGCGCGAGGTGGTCCGGCTGCTGGCCGAGGTCAGCTTCGGCTCCGGGGCGCTCGCGGTGGCCGGCGGCACGGTCGGAGTGATCTGCTTCCTCACCTTCTTCACCGGCACCGAGGTCGGCCTGCAGGGCTACCAGTCGCTGAACCAGATCGGCAGCAGCGCCTTCACCGGGTTCATCTCCGCCTACTTCAACACCCGGGAGATCTCCCCGCTGGTCGCGGCGCTCGCCCTGTCGGCCACCGTCGGCTGCGGCTTCACCGCGCAGCTCGGCGCGATGCGGATCTCCGAGGAGGTCGACGCGCTCGAGGTGATGGCGGTGCCGTCGCTGCCGTTCCTGGTCACCACCCGCATGATCGCCGGCTTCCTCGCGGTGATCCCGCTGTACGTGGTGGGCCTGCTGTCGAGCTACCTGGCCACCCGGACCATCGCGGTCGTCTACTTCGGCCAGTCGGCCGGCACCTACGACTACTACTTCCACCTGTTCCTGCCGCCCGGCGACGTGCTCTGGTCGTTCGGGAAGGTGCTGGTCTTCAGCGTCATCGTGGTGCTCACCCACTGCTACTACGGCTACACCGCCAGCGGCGGCCCGGCCGGGGTCGGGGTCGCCGTCGGCCGGGCGGTACGGCTGTCCATCGTCGCGGTCAACATCGTCGACTTCTTCCTGTCGCTGGCGATCTGGGGTGCGACCACGACCGTACGGATCGCGGGGTGACCATGCGGAACCGGATTCTCGGCGCGTCGTTCGTGCTGCTGCTGCTCGGGGCGGTGAGCCTGTCGGTGCTGCAGTACCGCAAGGCGTTCGACCCGGTGACCTGGGTGACCCTCTACACCGGGCACACCGGCCTGAACCTCAACGAGGGCGCCGAGGTCAAGCTGCGCGGCGTGGTGGTCGGCGAGGTCCGCGGGATCGGCAGCGACGGTTCCCGGGCCCGGTTGCGGCTGGCGCTGGACCCGGCGTCGACCGGGCGGATCCCGGCCGGGGTGAGCGCCCGCCTGCTGCCCAAGACGCTGTTCGGTGAACGGTACGTGGCGCTGGTCCCGCCGACCGGCGGGCCGACCCGGCCGATCCGGTCCGGTGACGTCATCGACGCCGACCACAGCGCGGCGGGCGTGGAGCTGGAACGGGTGCTGGACAACGCGCTGCCGCTGTTGCGATCGATCCGCCCGGACCGGCTGGCGGCCGCCCTGGGCGCGCTGGCGGCGGCGCTGGACGGCCGGGGCGACAAGCTCGGCCGGACCATCGTCGCCGCCGACGACTACCTGCGGCAGCTCAACACGGAGATGCCGGTGCTGGCCGAGGACGTCCGCCGGCTCGCCGCCGTGCTGGACGGCTACGACGCGGCGCTGCCCGACCTGCTGTCGATCCTGCGCGACGTGACGGTGACCGCGAACACGGTGGTCGACCAGCGGGCCCAGTTGGCCGCCTTCCTCGACGACACCACCGACGCGGCCGACGTGGGTCGACTCTTCCTCGACCGGCACGGCGACCAGCTCGTCAAGGTCGGCCAGGTGACCCGCCCGGTGCTGGAGCTGCTCGCCACGTACGCCCCGGAGTACCCCTGCCTGATGCGCGGCCTGGTCGGCCTGCAACCCCGGGTGGAGGAGGTGTTCCGCAACGGCCGGATGCACATCACCCTGGAGGTCACCCGGGACAACGGGAAGTACCAGGCCGGTCGGGACGACCCGGTCTACGCCGCGCACGACGGCCCGCGGTGCCGGGGGCTGCCGAACCCGGCCGTGCCCGCGCCGGAGACGCCGATCGGCGACGGCTACGACTACGGCGGCAGCCGGCCCGGGCCCGCGAAGCTCCCGGTCGGCCTGCCCGCCGGCGGGCCGACGATGGGGTACGCCGGCACCAGCGAGGAACGCGACCTGGTCAAGCCGATCATCGGCGCGGCCACCGGCACCCTGCCGGTGCAGGTGCCGGACGTCGCGGTGCTGTTGTGGGGACCGCTGCTGCGCGGAGCGGTGGTGAACCTGCCGTGACGTCGATCGCCAGACCACTGACCAAACTCATCGTCTTCGCGACGGTGACGGTGCTGCTGACCGCGGTGCTCGGGCAGACCCTGGGCTCGTTCGGCGGTGGCGGGACCGGCTACCGGGCCCGGTTCACCGACGTCACCGGCCTGCTGGTCGGCGACGACGTCCGGATCGCCGGGGTACGGGTCGGCAAGGTCACCGGAATCCGGGTGGCCGACGGCACGCAGGCCGAGGTGTCCTTCACCGTCGACGAGGACGTGCCGCTGACCAGCACCGTGCTCGCGAAGATCCGGTACCGGAACCTGGTCGGCCAGCGGTACGTGGCCCTCAGCGAGGGCCCCGGCGACGGCCGACCGTTGCCGGCGCACGGGTTGATCCCGCTCGCCCGGACCACCCCGGCGCTGGACCTGACCACCCTGTTCGCCGGGTTCCGGCCGCTGTTCACCGCGCTCACGCCGCAGGACGTCAACAAGCTGGCGTACGAGATCATCCAGGTGTTGCAGGGTGAGGGCGGCACGGTGGCCAGCCTGCTGCAGCGCACCGCGTCGCTGACCAACACCCTGGCCGACCGGGACGCGGTGATCGGCCGGGTGATCACGAACCTGAACGCGGTGCTGGGCACCCTGGCCGACCGGGACCAGAACCTCGACCAGGCGATCAGCCAGCTCCAGCAGTTCGTCTCCGGGCTGTCCGACGACCGGGCGGCGATCGGCGCCGCGCTGGTCAACCTGGGCACGCTGACCGGCACCACCGCGTCGCTGCTGCACGACGCGCGGCCGGCGCTGGCCGCCGACGTGGCCGGGCTGGGGCAACTCGCCGGCACGCTGAACCGCAACGCCGGCGTCATCGACCAGACCCTGGGCCGGTTGCCCGGCCGGTACGAGGCGCTGACCCGCACCGCGTCGCACGGCTCCTGGTTCAACTTCTTCATGTGCGACTTCGACGGCCGGGTCGGGGTCGCCGGGCAGGACGTCACGCCCGCGTCGTTCAGTTCCCCGGCGGCCCGCTGCGCCGCACCCGGAGGTGCCCGGTGAAACCGTCGTCGCCGGCCGTCCCCGGTGGACCGGCCCGGCAAGCGTCCTTCGGAGGTGCCCGGTGAAGCCGTTCCGGGAACGCAACCCGGTCCGCGTCGGCGCGGCCGGGCTGGCGGTGCTGGCCGCCGTGCTGCTCGGCGCGTTCCGGCTGGACGACCTGCTGGCCCTGACCGGGCGGGACTACCAGGCGGCGTTCCGGGACGCCAGCGGGCTGAACACCGGAAACGAGGTGCGGATCGCCGGCGTACGGGTCGGTCAGGTCACCGACGTGGGCCTGGGCCGGCACGGCGCCGTCCCGTACGTGCGGGTCCGGTTCCGGCTCGACGACCGCGACGTCCGGCTGGGCCGGGACACCGGCGCGACCATCCGGATCAAGACCGTGCTCGGCCAGAAGTACCTCGCCCTGACCCCAGCCGGTCCGGACCGGCTGGCCGCCGACGCGGAGATCCCGCTGGAGCGCACGGCGTCGCCGTTCGACGTGATGCAGGCGGTCACCGGGCTGGCCGGCACACTGGACCAGATCGACAGCAAGCAGTTGGCCGCCGCGTTCGGCACGCTGGCGCAGGCGTTCGCGGACACGCCGGGCAGCGTGAAGTCCTCGCTGACCGGGCTGTCCCGGTTGTCGACGACCATCGCCGACCGGGACGCGCAACTGCGCGAGCTGCTCGCCCGGGCCCGGTCGGTGACCGGCGTCCTGGCCCAGCGCGACGACGAGTTCCGCAAGCTGGTGGCCGACGGGGACGCGCTGCTGACCGAGGTCAGCCGGCGCCGGGACGCGATCCACGAGTTGCTGGTCGGCACCGACCAACTGGCCACCCAGCTGTCCGGGCTGGTGGCCGACAACCGGGCCCAACTGGAACCGACGCTGCGCCAACTGCGCGGCGTGGTGGCCGTCCTGCAACGCAACCGGACCAACCTGGAGCAGACCCTGCAACGGATGGGGCCGTTCGTCGAGGCGTTCGCCAACGTCGTCGGCAACGGCCGGTGGTTCGACTCGTATCTGAGCGGGCTGTTGCAGCCGTACCTGCCGAACACGACGGGGGGACGCTGATGCGGGTACCGACCGGCCGGACGCGGTGGTGGGCCGCCGCCGGGATCACCGTGGTGGTGCTCGGCGCCACGGCGCTGACCTGGGCGCCCTGGCGCAACCCGGAACGCACCGTGGTGGCCCACTTCAGCCGGGCGGTGGGCGTGGTCGCCGGCTCCGACGTCCGGATCCTGGGGGTGCGGATCGGGCACGTGGTGTCGGTACGCCCGGAGGGCCGCACCGTCCGGATCGAGCTGCGGTACGCGGCCGAGCACCCGGTGCCGGCCGACGCGCGGGCGGTGATCGTCCCGCCCAGCGTGGTCAGCGACCGGTACGTCCAGCTCACCCCGGCGTACGCGGGTGGGGCGACGCTGGCCGACGGCGCGGACCTGGCGACCGACCGCACCGCGGCGCCGATGGAGATCGACGACATCTACCGGGCGCTGGACGACTTCAACAAGGCGCTCGGCCCGGACGGCGCCAACGCCGACGGCGCGTTGTCGAAGCTGCTCGCCGCCGGTCGGGCCAACCTGGACGGCAACGGCGAGAACCTGCACGCCACCCTGGACGGCTTGTCGAAGGCGTTGACCACGCTGGCCGACGGCCGGCAGGACCTGTTCGGCTCGGTGGCCAACCTGCAGCAGTTCATCACCGCACTGGCCCGCAGCGACCAGCAGGTCCGGGCGTTCAACCAGCGGCTCGCCGAGGTCGCCGGGCAGCTCGCCGGCGAACGGGACGAACTCGCCGCGGCGCTGCGCAACCTGGCCACCGCGCTGACCGACGTGACCACCTTCGTGAAGCAGAACCGGGCGGCGCTGACCGACAACGTGGCCGCGCTGGCCGACATCACCACCGTCCTGGTCCGCCAACAGCAGGCGATCATGAAGATCCTGGACGTCGCCCCGCTCACCCTAACCAACCTGAACCTGGCCTACAACGCCCGTTCCGGCACCCTGGACACCCGGGACAACGCGCTCGGCCCGTACGACCCGGCCAGCTACGTGTGCGCGGCGATGGTGGACCTGCTGCCGGTGGCGAAGGTGCCGAAGCAGTGCTTCGACCTGGCGAAGACGTTGAACCTCAAGCACCTGCCGCTGCCCGAGCAGCTACGCAAGCTGCTCAACCTGCCGCCGACCGCCGGCGCGACGTCCGGCGGCGGCAACACCGGCGGTACGGGCGCCCCGGCCGGCGCCGGCACGCCGGGCGGCGGGAGCACCGCGCCGGGCGCACCGGGCGCACCGGCTGCGCCCGGCCCGACCGGCGACAGCGACCTGACCCTCGGCGGGATCCTGCGGGGTGGCCGATGACCGCGCGCCCGCGCCGCCGGTGGGGACGGCGGCCGGTGCGGGTGCCGACCGGCCGGCGGTTCGGACTGCTCGGCGCCGGGCTGACCCTGGTCCTCACCGGGTGCTCGCTGCCCACCCTGGCCGACGTGCCGCTGCCCGGCGGCGCGCCGAGCGGGCCGGGATACCGGGTCACGGTGGAGTTCGCCGACGTGCTCGACCTGGTGCCGCAGGCCGCGGTGAAGGTCGACGACGTGACGGTCGGCAGCGTCGAGCGGATCTCGCTCGCCGGCTGGACGGCCCGCGCCACGGTCCGCATCGACAAGAAGGTCGAGCTTCCGGCGAACGCCACCGCCGCGGTACGGCAGACCAGCCTGCTCGGTGAGAAGTACGTGGCGGTCGACCCGCCGCGCACCGAGGCGCCCGCCGGTCGGCTGGTCGACGGCGCGGTGATCCCGCTGAGCCGGACCCGCCGGGCGGCGGAGGTCGAGGAGGTGCTGGCCGCCTTCGGGCTGCTGCTGGGCGGCGGCGGCCTGGCCCAGCTCAAGACGATCAACGAGGAGTTGGTCCGGGCGCTGGACGGCCGGGAGGCGTCCGCCAAGGACGCGCTGCACCAACTGGACGACTTCCTCGGCGGCCTGGACAAGCAGAAGGCCGACCTGGTCCGGGCCCTGGACGCGATGGACCGGTTGACCGGCCGGCTGGCCCGGCAGCGCGCCGTCGTCGGCGACGCGCTGGACGCACTGGCGCCCGGCCTCACCGTGCTGACCCAACAGCGGGTCCAGCTCACCGCGGCGCTGACCGCGCTCGGTGAACTGGGCAAGGTCGGCACCCGGGTGGTGCGCAAGAGCCACGCCGACACGGTGGCCAGCCTGCGCGCCCTGCAACCCGTCCTGGACCAGTTGGTGAAGGCCGGCGACGACCTGCCCAAGTCGCTGGACTTCATGCTGACCTTCCCGTTCCCGCCCAACGTCACCGGCGCGATCGTCGGCGACTTCGTCAACCTGTCGGTGTCGGCGGACCTGGACGCGGCGTCGATCCTGTCGAACCTGCTCTCCGCCAAGCCGGTGGCCGACAAATCGGTCAAGCCGCCGAAGCCGGGCGGGTCCGCGACGCCGGCGCCGGGCAGGCCGCAACCCGGGTCGCCCGGCACCGGGCTGATCCCCGGCGTGCTGCCACCGATCTGCCTGCCGGTCAGCGGCCTGATCCCACCCGGCTGGCTGCCGCCGACCGGCTGCCAGGTGCCGAAGGAGTGCACGGTGCTGCCGCCGGGCACACCGGTGCCGCCCGGCGGACTGCTGCCCCCGGGCGGGATCCTGCCGCCGGGCACCCTCTTCCCACCGGGCGCCACCGTCCCGCCGGGAGCCGTGCTGTCACCGGGCTGCCTGCTGCCGCCGCCGACCGGGGCGACCAGCGGGCTGACCGGCGGCCTGACCGACCTGCTGGGCGGGGGGTTGTTGTGATCACTCGTACCGCGAAGCTCCAGGTGCTGGTCTTCGTGCTGGTGAGCGCGCTCGGCATCGGCTACGTCGGGGTGCGTTACGTCGGCTGGGGCGCCCGTGGCTACCTGGTGCACGCCGACTTCGCCGAGGCCGGCGGGATCTTCGCCAACGCCCCGGTCACCTACCGGGGCGTACCGGTCGGGCGGGTGAGCGCGGTCGACCTGACCGACGACGGCGTCCGGGCCGAGCTGCGGATCGACCGCGGCGTCCGGGTACCGGCCACGCTGCGGGCGGTGGTGGCGCACCGGTCGGCGGTCGGCGAGCAGTACGTCGACCTGCGCCCGGAGACCGACACCGGACCGTACCTGCGGGACGGGTCGGTGATCGGGCGGGACCGCACCGGTACGCCGCTGGCCCCGGAGACGCTGCTGGCCAACCTGGACTCCCTGGTCGGCTCGGTGAACCCGGACGACCTGGCGGTGGTCGTCAACGAGTTGGGCACCGCGTTCGAGGGCAACGAGCTGGCCCTGCGGCGGATCCTGGACGCGGGCGACGCGCTGCTGACCGACGCGACCGCCGCCCTGCCGCAGACCGTCGACCTGCTGCGCGACGGTCGTACCGTGCTGCGTACCCAGCAGCAGGCGGCCGGCGACCTGCGCCGCTGGGCCGACGGGCTGGCCAGGTTGGCCGCCACCCTGCGCGGCTCCGACGGCGACCTGCGCCGGCTGCTCGCCGCCGGGCCGCCGGCGGCGACCCAACTGGTCGGCCTGCTGCACGACCTCGACCCGACGATCGGCACGTTGCTGGGCAACCTGGTGACGGTGAACGGCCTCGCCGCCCGTCGGCTGCCCGGTATCGAGCAGCTGCTTGTCGTCTACCCGCTCGCGGTCGCCGGCGGGTTCACCGTCACCCCGGGCGACGGGACCGCGCACTTCGGGTTGGTGCTCAACGTCAACGACCCGCCGCCGTGCGTCTACCACGGCACCACCCGCTGCTCCGAGTCCGACGAGGCGCGTGGCTCGTCGGTCCGGGGTGCCGGAAACGCTCCGGGGCCGCACGGCTCCGGACCCACCGCCCCACCCTCGACCGGCCTGGTCCCGCCGGTCGGCGGCCCGGTCGCCGGATTCGATCCGGCGACCGGGCTCGCGGTGGGGCCGCAGGGGACGCCGTTGCAGTTCGGCGGCACCGGCGGCCAGTACGAACTCGCCGGCGACCAGTCCTGGAAACAACTCCTGCTCGCCGGCCTGACGCCGTAACCAGACCCGAGGAGTCGACAGATGCCGACAAGTGAGGAGCGCCGGCTGCGGCTGGTCCCGGGAACGCCCTCGACGCCCCCGGACCGAACCACGGCCCGGCCGCGCCGGGTCGTCACCAGCCGGGTACTCGCCCCGGTCCGCTCCGAACCGGCCGCGGACGAACCGGCCGCGGACGAACCGACGGGGACGGATCCGGCCGACCCGTCGCCGGCCGGGACGCGACCGGACCGGACCCGGCCGGCCGGGGACGAGCCGCTGGTCGACGATCCCGATCGGGCCGCGCCGGCGCTGGACGAACCGTCGTCGGACGAGCAGTTCCCGGTCGGTCCCCGGTCGCCGGGCACCGAGCCGGACGACCTGCCCGGATCCGGGTCGCCGCGAGGCGGGACCCGGACCCGGCGCACGAACCGCCGTACCGCGGCCACGCGGGACGGGTCGGCCGCCCCGGTGGACGGCGAGGTGTCCTCCCCGGCGGCCGACGAGGGGGCGGCCGACGGGGACGCCGCCGACGGGGGTCCGGACGACGGCGACGCCGGGCCGCGTCGCCGTCGTCCGGGACGGTCGCTCCGGCCGCGCCGCCCCGCCCCGACCACGGCGGTGCTGCTGGCCGTGCTCTGCGCCGCGCTGGTCGCGCTCGGCGTGGCCGGCCGCGACTGGTACGCCGACCGGCAACTGGCCACCGCGCACCAGCAGGCGCTGGCGGCGGCCCGGCAGACCACCGTCAACTTCATCTCGATCAGCGCCTCCAGCGTCGACAACGACCTGCGGCGGATCAGCGCCGGGGCGACCGGGGAGTTCCGCGAGCAGTTCGACCGGGGACAGCCGCAGGTCCGCTCGGCGGTGGTGGAGAACAAGGTGGAGTCGCGCGGCACGGTGCTGCAGGCCGGACTGGTCTCCGGTGACACCCGGACGGCGGTGGCGCTGGTGGCCGTCGACGCGACCGTCAAGAACGTGCACGCCCCGGCCGGCCGGCCGTCGCACTACCGGATCCAGGTGGACCTGACCCGGGACGCCGACACCGGCCACTGGCTGGTGTCCCGACTGCAGTTCGTCGGCTGAGAGGAGCCACCCATGTCACCGATCCTGACCGGGCTCACCGGCCGCCTGCGCCGGCCCGGCCGCCGCCGGGAGGCCGTCGAACCGACCCGGACCGAACCGACCGACAGCGAGTTGTCCGACACCGACACCGACACCGACGGTGGGCGGTCGGGCGGGCGTCGGGCCGGTTCCCGACGCGCGACGACGACCCGGGTGGCCCTGGTGGCCGCCATCGTGCTGGCCGCTGGCGGAGCCGGGGCGGCCTGGTACAGCCACCACCGGACCGGCCTGCGGGACACCGCGGTCCGACAGGCGTTGGCCGCCGCCCCGCCCGCCGCCAAGGCCATCTTCTCCTACGACTACCGCGACTTCGACGCCAGCGTCGCGAACGGCCGAGCCTTCGTGACCGGCACGTTCGCCGACGAGTACGCGCAGACCACCGCGACCCTGAAGGCGACCGCGGTGTCCGAGAAGGCGGTGGTGCTCGCCGAGGTGTCCGCCACCGGCGTGGTCGAGGCCGACCCGGGCCGGGTCCGGCTGCTGGTCTACCTCAACCAGTACCGGCGCAACGTCAACACCGCCGGCGAGAAGGTCGACCAGAACCGGGTGGTGCTGGAACTGGTGCCGGTCGGCGACGACTGGCGGGTGTCCCGGGCGACCGCGATCTGATCCCCGGCGCCGCGCGAGCCGGCCCGGCCGAGCGCGGACGCCGCGTCAGGACGGCGCCGGCGGCCGGCGGCGCGGGACGTGCCGCCGGTAGTCGCTGACGGTCGGGTCGCCGGCGATCCAGAACCGCCACGGGACGTCGTGCGCGCCGGTCACCCCGACCCGCGGTCCGGCCACGATGTCGGCCACCGGCACCGGCTCCGACGCCGACGCGGGCCGGAGCCGGACCGGGCCGTCGCCGAGCAGCCATGCCCCGTAGGCGGCACCGTCCAGCCCGAGCGTCGAGCACAGCCGGGCCGGTCCCCGGGCCAGGTCCACGTCCCGGCGTACGGCGGGTCGCCGGGACCGGGCGATGTCCAGCCCGTCGACCACCTCGCCGGCCCGCAGCAGCACCGCCGACGCCTCGCCGTCCGGACCGGTCACCACGTTCAGGCACCAGTGCATCCCGTACGTGAAGTAGAGGTAGGCGTGCCCGGCCGGACCGAACATCACCGCGTTTCGCCTGGTCCGCCCCCGGTACGCGTGCGAGGCGGGATCCCCGCCGCTGCCGGCGTACGCCTCGACCTCGGTGAGCCGGACGGTGACCCCGCCCGCGGTCAGCCGGCAGCCGAGCAGTCCCCGGGCGGCGGTCTCGACCGGCCCGGCCAGCAGCGTTCCCAGGTCGGCCACCCGTGCGTCAGTCATGCCCGTCAGCCCATCACACCCGGCCGGCCGTTGCCGACCGGCCCGTCCCGCGACCGGCTGACACCCGGTGGATCGACGCTATCGGGCGCCAGAGTGCGCCACGATGGCGCCATAGTGAGCCAATACCACTTGCTATGGCACCATCGTGGTGCCATAGTAGTGCCATGGACCTCACGCCGTACGTCGACAGCCTCCGCCGGGAACTCGCCGCCGCCGCCGATCTCGGCGGCGCGGACGCCCGCGCGCTGGCCGAGCGGTTGGCCGGCCCGTTGGAGTCGGCGGTCCGGCTGGCCCTGCTGGACGCGCTGACCGCTGCGGCCGACGAGATCACTCGGGAGCTCGCCCCGGGCTCGGTCGAGCTGCGGCTGCGCGGCCGGGAACCCGGGTTCGTGGTGACACCACCCCCGACCGAGCCGTCGCCGGTGGCTGCCACCATCGCCCCGCCGACGAGCGCCGCGCCACCGGCCGTGGACCTCGACGAAGGCACCACGGCACGCATCAACTTCCGCCTCCCGGACCAGCTCAAGAGCCGGATCGAGGAGGCCGCCAACCGGGACGGGCTGTCGGTGAACGCCTGGCTCGTCCGCGCCACCACCGCGGCCGTGCGGGGCGCCACCGCCGGACCGACCCGGCCGCCGGGCCACGGCCACACCGTGGGCGGGCAGCGCTACACCGGTTGGGTCCGCTGACCCGACCGCCCACCGCGGCACCACCACCCGTCGTCCAGCGACCCCCGGCCTACCGGACCGACCACCGGGGGCCCTCCTCATCCACCCGAAAGGGGACCTCGTCATGCCCACCTTCGACACGCCGGAACCGATCTCCGTACAGGTCGACCTCGTCGTCGGGGACGTCCTGATCCTCGCCGGCGACCGCGCCGACACCGTGGTCGACGTACGTCCCAGCGACCCGTCCGCCGATCGGGACGTGCGCACCGCGGAACAGACCCGGGTCGAGTACACCGACGGGCGGCTGCTGATCCGGGCGCCGCGACAGAAGAAGCTCGGCGTCTTCGGAAAGACCGGCTCGGTGGACGTGTCGATCGAGCTGCCGGCCGGCTCCCGGGTCCGGGGGGACACGGCCGCGGGGACCTACCGGTGCACGGGACGGCTGGGCGAGTGCCGGCTCAAGACCTCGGCCGGTGCGCTCGCCGTCGAGCACGCCGGCCCGGTCGATCTGCACACCGCGGCCGGCCCGATCACCGTGGACCGGGTCGACGGCGACGCCGAAGTCACCACCAGCACCGGCCAGCTGCGACTGGCGCAGGTGACCGGCAACGCGGTGGTCAAGAACTCCAACGGGGCCACCCGGATCGGCACGGTCGGCGGCGACCTGCGCGGCAACGCCGCGAACGGCGACATCGTGGCATCCCGGGTGGACGGTGCGGTCAGCGCCGCCACCGCCAACGGCGACGTCCGGATCGACGGGATCGGCCGCGGCCCGGTCTCGGTCAAGACCGCCCGCGGCGAGCTGGAGATCGGCGTCCTCGGCGACGCCGCCGTCTGGCTGGACCTGCACACCCAGTTCGGCACCGTGCACAACCGGATCCCGGTGACCGACGCCCCCGGGGACGGCGAGCGCACCGTCGAGGTACGCGCCCGTACCTCGTTCGGCGACATCATCGTCCGCCGAGGTTGACCGCCCGGTCGGTCGAGGCGAGGACCCACGGACGCCACCCGGCGCCGTGGGTCTTCGCACATGTCGGTAAAGCCAGCCTTCTGGCTGAAGTGTCCGCTCAATTCGTACATCGTCCGGTCGCCCCGGTCAATGCCCAGTTCGGCGCGGTCCCACCCGCCCCGCGTGAGCACCCGTCCGCCTGTCGACCAGGTGAAAAATCCCAGGTCAAGCCTTGTTCATTGCGCAGCGCATCGGCAGCATGACGATACGTCGCGATCGCGACTCCGGCTGTCCGGCCGGACAGCAGGACCGCACGGGGCGAGGCCCGACCCGACACGTCCGCGCCCCGGTGCGACGCGCGGGCCTCGCCCTGATGCGCGATCCGTCGTGCCGAAGGAGGGACCTGATCGTGCTCGTCTCCATCGCGGTCGTCGCCGGCCTGGTGGTGGGCTTCGTCGCCGGACTCTGCGCCTATCGCGCGTCCCGCCGCTGGTGCGCCGCCTGCGGCGACATCCTGACCTGTCCGACCTGCCGCGTGTTGTCCGGATCCCGTGCCGACTGGCCGGAGCGGGTCCGATGACCGCGCCGCTGCCCGAACTACCTCCCGGCACGGTGCTGGAGGTGGCCAAGGACGACTGGCGGTGCGGCGGTTTCCGGCTGTTCCTCAGGGTCGAATCGGTCCGCCCCGACCTCTCCGTCTACTACGAGAACGAGTGGATCTGGATCAGTGGTACGCAACTGAGCCGGGACGGCACCCCGGTGGGTCACCTGGACGCGCTCGTCCGGGTCGCGGCCCTGTCCGACCTCCCGGCACCCCGGTCGGGCCGACCGGAACGACCGGGGTCGAAGCGCACCGGGCCGGGTCGGTCGACCCCCGGCGGCACCCGGCCGGTGCGTCGGTCACCGGACGGACCGGCGGCCGGCCATCCGTGACAACCCGACCACCGCCACGAGCGTGCCCAGCAGGAGGGCGAGCAGGCCGACGCCGAGCGGCCCGGAGAGCGCACCGCCCGAGCGGGCTCCGGCGACCCGCTGCCCGCCACCCACCGGTGCCGCGGTGACGGTCGGCGACGCACCGGCCGGCGCGACCAGCTGACCGACGGCGGCGTCCCGGGGCAGCCCGTACCCCCAGTTCAGCAACGCCGCGCCCTGCTGCCAACCGCGGGCCGGCAACTCGGCACCGAGCAGGGTGACCAGCAGCCGGCGCCCACCCCGGTCGGCCGCGCCGACGAAGCTGTGCCGGGCCAGGTCGGTGTAGCCGGTCTTGCCGCCCAACGCGCCCGGGTACTGGTAGAGCAGCTGGTTGTCGTTGACGATCCGGAAGCCGTCCGGATTCGGCGACGACTGCCCGGGCAACTGGGTCGGCTGGCCGGGCACCTGGGCCTGCCGGGTCGCCGCGTACCGGCGGAAGTCGTCCCGGTCGAAGTCCGCGCGGGCGATCAGGGCCAGGTCGTACGCGCTGGTGAACTGGCCTGGACCGTCCAGACCGGACGGGGTGGCCGCGTGCGTCTGGTTCGCCCCGAGCCGTCGCGCCTCGGCGTTCATCGCCGCGACGCCGGCGCTCAGCCCACCCGCTCCCCCGCCGAGCCGGGCCAGCACGTTGGCGGCGTCGTTGCCCGAGTTGAGCAGCAGCCCCAGCCACAGCGTCTCGATCGGGTAGCGGCCGCCCTTGACCAGTCCCATCGCCGAACTGCCCGGCTCGAAGTTCATGTCCTCGTCGGTCACCTCGACCACCCGGTGCGGGTCGAGCTTCGGCAGGAACGTCTCGACCAGCAGCAGCTTCTGCACGCTGGCCGGGATGCCGTACTCGTGCGGGCCACAGGCGCCGAGCACCGCGCCGCTGTCCAGGTCCGCGACCACCCAGGACGCCGCGGAGACGCCGGGCGGGGCCGGCGCGCCGGCCGGGGCGGCCAGCCCGGCGGTGACCAGGCCCGCGCCGCCGACGGCCCGGTCCGTCGCGGACAACGGCGGCGTCGAGGGCCGGGCCGGCCGGGCCGGTGGCGGGTCGGGCAGCGGACACGGTACGGCGGCGGCCGACCGGGCGATCGGCACGCCCACGGCGCCGGCCGATCCGCCCGTCGCCAGCACCAGCGTCGCGCCGACCGCGCAGCCGGCGACCGCCCTCCCCCATCTGGTCACGGAAAGTGAGCCTAGGAGCTCTGGCCGGCCTCCGCGGGGGTACGGAGGAAGCGCCCCCGATGCCCGCAAGCGCCCGGCCGGCGAGTGGCCTCCCGACTCGGTCCGGTCCGTCCGGTTGCCCGGAACCCGGATCCCGGACACCTCCCCAGCCGTTGGTGCGGGCACCCCGGAACGGCCGGAACCCGGCGATCAGGTCGTCCGGCGGCGAGCCGGACCGTAGCGGGTCGTCCGGCGGGCCGGGACCGATCCACCACGGCGGCGGTCCCGACCGGGTGGGGCGTCAGCGGGGCACCACCTGCTCGGTCGCCCACTCCCGCCAGCCCTCCAGCTGGTCGGCCGCGGCGGCGAGTTGGTCGGCCACCGGGCCGGGACCGGTCGAGCCGGGCGTGATCCGGGCGGCCAGCGCCGACCGGACCGACAGCACGTCCCGCACGCCCGGGTCGAGGTGCTCGCTGACCGCCCGCAGGTCGGCGTCGGACACCTCGTCCAGCGCGCAGTCCCGGGCCACGCAGAGCGCGACCAGGCGACCGGTGATCTCGTGCGCGTCCCGGAACGGTACGCCCTTGCGGACCAGCCAGTCGGCGACCTCGGTGGCCAGCGAGTAGCCGACCGGGGCGGCGGCGACCAGCCGGTCCACCCGGACCGTCATCGTGGAGATCATCCCGGCCAGCGCCGGGAGCAGCAGTTCGAGGGTGTCCACCGCGTCGAACGCCGGTTCCTTGTCCTCCTGCATGTCCCGGTCGTAGGTCAGCGGCAGGCCCTTGAGCATGGTCAGCACCGCCATCAGCCCGCCGACCAGCCGGCCGGACTTGCCCCGGGCCAGCTCGGCGATGTCCGCGTTCTTCTTCTGCGGCATGATCGACGAGCCGGTGGCGAACGCGTCGTCCAGCTCCACCCAGCCGAACTCCTGCGACGTCCACATCACCACCTCCTCGCCGAGCCGGGACAGGTGCACCCCGATCAGCGCGGTGGCGAACAGGAACTCGGCGACGAAGTCCCGGTCGGCGACCGCGTCCATCGAGTTGGCGAACGACGTCCGGAAGCCCAGCTCCTTGGCCACCGCCACCGGGTCCAGCGGCAGGCCGGAACCGGCCAGCGCGCCGGCGCCGAGCGGGCTGACCGCGCTGCGGTGGTCCCAGTCGCGCAGCCGTTCCAGGTCGCGCAGCAGCGGCTGCACGTGCGCCAGCAGCCAGTGCCCGAACGCCACCGGCTGGGCGTGCTGCACGTGGGTCATCCCGGGCGCCGGGGTGTCCAGGTGCCGCTCGGCCTGCTCCACCAGCGCACCGGCCAGTTCCACCAGCCGGCCGGCCACGCCCCGGGCGTGGTCCCGCAGATAGAGCCGCAGGTCGGTGGCGACCTGGTCGTTGCGGGACCGGCCGGCCCGCAACTTGCCACCCAGCGCGCCGAGCCGCTCCAGCAGCCCACGCTCCAGGGCGGTGTGCACGTCCTCGTCGTCGACGGTCGGCCGGAACTGCCCGGAGGCGCAGGCCGCCTCCAGGTCGTCCAGCGCGGCCAGGATCCGGCCCAGTTCCTCCGGATCGAGCAGCCCCGCGCCGGCCAGCACCCGGGCGTGCGCCCGGGAACCGGCGATGTCGTACGGGGCCAGTCGCCAGTCGAACTGGACGCTCACCGACAGCCGCGCGAGGGCCTCGGCGGGACCACCGGCGAACCGGCCACCCCACAGGCTCGTACGGTTGCTGCCGGCGCTGTTGTCGGTCAATCCCCTGTCGTCCACGCCGCCCATCAGGTTTGCGCGGAGAGGGCCGGCGCCTTGAGGCGTCGGGTGATTCCGCGCTCCCTCCCTTCACTATTAGATGTGTGTTGCCTGTATATTTGTTGTGTGGCTCGTGAGGTGCGGGTTTCCGCCGGAGGGGCGTACGACCTCGGGTACCACGTCGTGTGGTGCCCGAAGTACCGCCGCCCGGTATTGACCGGCCCGATCGCGGCCCGCTGCGACGAACTGATC
>NZ_JBHSBN010000043.1:0-33380 GCF_042650605.1 Micromonospora zhanjiangensis
CCGACGGTGGAGTATCGAGGAATCGTTCCAGGCCACCAAAACGGGCCTCGGCCTGGACCAGCACCAACACCGCCGCTGGCGGGCCTGGCACCGGTGGACCACCCTCGTCATCGCCGCTCACGCGTTCCTCGCCGCAGCGGCAGCGGCCAGCACCACCAGCCCAGACAACCTGATCCCGATCACCGTCAACGAACTCCGACGACTGTTCCACGCCCTGATCATCGAACCCACCCGACGCGTCGCTGACGTCATCACCTGGTCCATCTACCGACGCCAACACCAAGCCGCAGCCAAGACCAGCCACTACGCCCAACAAGCCCTCACCGAGCCCTGAAACGGATCTCCTGCTGGAGTACTAGACCTCGGACTGCTCCGCCAACAACCTGACGACCTGCTGCCAATCCCGTGTGCCGTCGACCCGCTCTCCTGGGGAGCGGGCCGCCGCCCGGCCCGCCACGACGGGCGGACCGTGACGGCTCGTACGGACGCTGGCGGGTCGGGCGGTGGTCTGCTCGGCTTGCCCGGGTCGATGGCGGGTGGGATGGCCCTACCGCGACCACCCACGAACCCGACGGCTGCCAGCGATCTTCGGCCATCCTGGAGCCGGAGCGCCCCCGCCGGAGGCGCGCCCTAACCGCAACCCCCCGCAAGTGGCCGGCAGCTCGCCGACGCGGGCGGCGTGCGCGCCCCCACGCCACGCGGGTCCTGGCCGCGCGGCCCGGCCGGCTGCCGGCCACCATGCCAGTGCACATAGAGCAGCGTCGACCGCTGGTCGATGCGGCTGAGCACTCCGTGCGAAGCGGGACGCTGCACCGAGTCTGATGCGGAACATAGAGTCGCCGGTGGGCGCGGGTGCCGTTGAGCTCCGTTCGATGCCATGGGTGCAGTTGACTGCCGTTCAGCGCGCCCGGCTGCTCCCAGCCTGCTCCCGACTCGGCCCCCGCGGCATGCCTCCCGGATCGGCCGCGCCGCGGCCTCATCCGCCGACCCGGGAGAGCTTGTCGGGGTTGGTGACGGAAAAGACCCGGCGCACCGTCTTTCGCTCGGAGTCGAGGTCGAGCACCAGAACCGCGAACGGAACATTGCGCTCGAACAGGATCGCGGCTGGATCGCCGTTGACCGGCCGGTAGCGGATGTCGAGCCCGGCCGGAACATTTGCGGCGATCGCCACGAGCAGCCGTGCGACCTCGTCGCGCCCGTGCACCGGTTGCAGGCTGGTGGCGGGGCCCTTGCCGCCGCCGTCGGTCCACAGGGTGACCTCCGGGGCGAGAACGGCCAGCAGGCCGCGCAGGTCACCGCCGAGCGCGGCGGTCAGGAACCGTTCGGTCACCTGCTGCTGGAGTCGGGGATCGGGTTGGAAGCGGGGGCGGCGGGCCTGCACGTGCTCACGTGCCCGGTGGGCGAGTTGGCGCACCGCCGCCGGGGAGCGGCCGATGATGGCCGCGATTTCGGTGTGCGGGTAGCCGAACACCTCGTGCAGGACGAAGACGGCCCGCTCGGCGGGGGTGAGGGTTTCCAGCACCACCAGCAGCGCCATCGACGAAGACTCGGCGCGCAGGACCGCGTCAACCCCATCGCCGTCGTCGGTGGGCCGGGTGGCCACCGGTTCGGGCAGCCACTGGCCGACGTAGGACTCCCGGCGCCGGTCGAGGGCCGCGCGCTGGGCGAGGGCCTGGTTGACGGCGACCCGCGTCAGGTAGGCACGGGGGTTCTCGATCGACGCACCGTCGGTGTGGTTTCTGGCCGCCCAGGCCAGCCAGGTTTCCTGCAGCACGTCGTCGGTGTCGGCGACGCTGCCGAGCATCGCGTAGACCACCGAGAACAGCAGCTCCCGGTGGGCGAGGAAGGTCGTGGTCGGATCAGCGGTCGGCGCGGGCTGCGCGTCGTCATCGGACACAGGTGTCACCTCCGGTCGGTCTCGCCACTTCAGAGGCCACCACCGGTCGAGGTGTGACATCTCCGCACTCGGATGTGATCCATTCCGCACCGGCCGCCCACGGTGTCACAGTCGGCGGCACGGACGCCCTCCTGGTTGCCGAGTCGGGACGATCCCGTCCCGGCCGAGCCACTCCGACCGCCCTGGAGGCCGCAATGCGTACCGTGATCCGTGACGTTCGAGTATTCGACGGGCAGCGCACCGTGGAACGCGCCGACGTGTTCATCGACGGCGACCGGATCGTCGAGCCGGACGGCCGGCCGGCCGACGTGCAGGTCGACGGCGCCGGCCGGACCCTGCTGCCCGGCCTGATCGACGCCCACACCCACACCTTCGACGGCAGCCTCGCCCAGGCCCTGGCCGCCGGCGTCACTACCGAACTGGACATGTTCTGCCTGCCGGACAACCTGGCCCGCCAGCGCCGGCTGGCCGCCGAACGCGACGACGTGGCCGACCTGCGCAGCTCGGGCCTGCTCGCCACGGCCCCGGGCGGGCACCCGAGCCAACTGATGACCGGTCTCGACCCGCAGGCGTTGGCGGCGCTCGGCGACGCCGCCGGCGCGTTCCCCGCCGTCGCGGAGGTGGCGGACGTTGCGCCGTTCGTCGCCGCCCGGGTCGCCGACGGCGCCGACTACATCAAGATCGTCATCGACGACGGGGTTATGCACGGCGCGGACCTGCCCGTGCTGACCCCCGAGGTCGTGTCCGCCCTGGTCGAGGCAGCCCACGCCGCCGGCCTGAAGGCCATCGCGCACGCCATCACGACCCGGGAGGTGACCATCGCCCTCGACGCCGGCGTTGACGGGCTCGCGCACGTCTATGCCGACGCCGGGTCGGACGACCCGGCCGGCCGACGACTGGCGCAGCGGATCGCCGCCGAGGGCGTCTTCGTGGTCACCACGCTCGCCTACTTCGAAGCGATCAGCCAGGGCGCCGCCCTGGACCACGTCGTCGCGGGCAGCGCCGCGAACGCGGTGCACGCCGCCGGGGTGCTGCACCGGGCCGGCGTCACGCTGCTGGCGGGCACGGACGCCACCCCGTTCGCCCCGCAGCACGGCACCGCCATGCACCGCGAGTTGGCGCTGCTCGTCAAGGCCGGACTGACCAGGACCGAAGCGCTGGCGGCAGCCACGAGCGTGCCGGCCCGGCACTTCGGCCTGACCGACCGCGGACGCGTCGCCCCGGATCTCCGCGCCGACCTGCTCCTCGTCGAGGGCGACCCGACCGCCGACATCACCGCCACCCGCGCCGTCGTCGACGTCTGGCGTCGCGGCGTACGCCAAACCCGACAGCCGGCCGCCGCCGACGCCCCGCGGAACTGAGGACGGCCGACATGACGATCGTCGAACACCGCGAGCCCTCACCGGACGGCGCACGATCCTGGCCGTGGCTGCTCTTCCGCACCCTGACCACCGTCGCGGCCCTCCTGATCCTCGGACAGGCAGCCCTCGCCGGTGAGTTCCTCTCCGGGCACTACGACGCCCTCGCCGCCCACGGCCTCAACGGAGGACTACTGGTGCTCGTTCTGCTGGTGCAGTGCGTCGCCGCCGTCGCGTGGTGGCGCACCAGCAAGGGTCCGGCCTGGCCGGTCCGGACCAGCCTGATCCAACTCCTGATCGCCGGCGCCCTGATCCCCCTCGGCGAGCAGCGGACCGTCGTGCGGCACCGCAACACCCTGCCCCACCCGACCGTGGTCCACCTGCACGGCGGGCACACCCCCGTCGACAGCGACGGCTACCCCGCCGACCTCATCATCCCGGCGGGAGGAACCGTCGAGACGCACGCGGGCCACCACCACGGCGGCCCACACGCGAGCCACCACGACGGTGGCCACGCACCCGGACGGGCCAGCGTCGGCGAGCGGGACTACACATACCCAATGCGGCAGCGGGCCGCCACGCTCTGGTACCACGACCACCGGCACGGGCACACCGGCGTGGCGGTCTGGCGCGGACTGGCCGGCTTCCACCTGGTGCACGACGACGAGGAGGACGCGCTGCGGCTACCCGCCGGCGACCGGGACGTCCCGATCATGGTCGCCGACCGGTCGTTCGCCGCGGACGGGTCACTGCGCTACCCACTGATCGACCCCGACCTGCGCAGCCCCGGCGTCACCGAGCCGTACATGAACGGGGTGCTCGGCGACGTCATCCTGGTCAACGGCGCGCCCTGGCCGGTGCTGCGGACCGACCGGGCGCGATACCGGTTGCGACTGCTCAACGCCTCCAACGCCCGCCGGTACCAGCTGGCGCTCGACCCGCCGGCCCCCGGCGGCGGACTGGTGCAGATCGGCGGCGACGGTGGTCTGCTGCACCGCCCACTGACCCACGAGGAGATCGACATCGCTCCCGCCGAACGCTTCGACGTGGTCGTGGACTTCTCCCGCTACCGTCCCGGCACACGCGTACGACTGGTGAACCGGCTCGGAACCGGCCCGGCAGCCCACGTGATGGCCTTCGACGTCACCGGCGCGACCCACGACGACCCGGCCCTGCCCGAGCGACTCAGCCACATCCGGCCCCTCGACCCCGCCCGAGCCGCCGCGACCCGGACGGTCCACTTCCAGCTGCGCCCCGACCACGGATGGACCATCAACGGCCAGCCCTACCGACCCGGCCGCCCGCTGGCCCGGCCCCGCCTCGGCACCACCGAGGTCTGGCGGCTGATCAGCGACTTCCACCACCCGGTGCACGTGCACCTCGACCCGTTCCAGGTGATCAGCCCGTTGCCCCCCCGGTGCACGGCTTTTCGAGCCACTGGCAAGGCTGCTGCCGAAGGTGGAGTTGGAGAAGCACTGAAGGCCCGGGTGAACGGTCCGTCGGCCGGGTGTCTCCACCCGGCCGACGGACCGTTCTCTGTATACCTGTTGCCCGTTGAGACCGCCGGCGGCGCGTCGCCGTCCTATGCACACGCGTGCTTCGGCAGGGCTACGCATCACCGGTGTGTCTGCACCTCACGCAGCCCGAAGTCGACGAACTCGGGCTCTCGGCGGAAGCTCAGACAGCAACGGCCGCTTGACTGCAGTTCGTCGCAATCCCCATCCCGATCGCAGCGTCCCCGACCCGGCCGTGGTGCTGCCCATTCTGCGCGAACTCGCCGAACAACTCAGCGCGGACGCCCACATCGTCGCCAGCTGCCTTGCTGACATCGGGCGTGCATCTCTCCTGGCGCCGCACGAATCATCGCTGTAGCCGCCGGCGTACCACCGGGTCGTCCTTGGTGATCGCGACAGCGACGCCTGGGTAACCTCCCTGGTCAGCGAAGTCGGTCACCACCCGATCGACCGCCACCAGGTCCAATCCTTCCTTCGCGAACACTCGGTCGGCACGGCGAGAACAACGAGTCCAGTGGCCGCCGCGGCCACCACACCCCGACACCAAAACCTGTCCTGCCACACAGCGAGCGGGTCGTCCCCTGGGGAGGCAGTGGGCGGTCGCGAGCAGGCCTCGGGGAGAGCGCGTCGGCACGCACCGGCGGGACCGGGCGGTAGAGGTTGAGGGCCCGTTGCGCGGCACCAGCGGTGGAGTCGAGCACGTCCGGCGCGAAGCCGCCCACCGCCGTGACCGACCACTCCGAGTGCCCGAGCAGACTCACCGGTTCCGCCGTCCCGACGCCGCCCGCACCGAGCCAGGAGTCTCGCCACACGTCGTCGATCGCCGAGTCGGTCGAGTCGGATCCGTCGGAGCGGGGCAGCACCCGGGCGACCCCGTCGGGCTGTGCCACGTAGGCCAGCCTCAGTCTATCCGTGGTGTGGGCTTGGTTGGGCGGTGTCGTTTGAGGTTGTGCCGGGTTTGGTGTGGAGGACTTCGCGGGCCTGTTCGGCGGCGCGGGTGATGCTTTCGCTGATGAAGTCAAGGAAGCGGGCGATGTTCTCCAAGCGGGTGGCGGCCGGGGTGCGGGGGCCGAGGATGGCGACGCCTTGGCGTGCGGTTTCGACGAGCTGGTCGTTGGACCGGGCGCTGGCGATCGTCGCCTGGTAAAAGAGTTCGTCGTCGACGATGTAGCGGTCGCGGCGGCGTTCGTCGCGTTCTCGGCGGACGAGGCTCTGGCTCTCCAGGAAGGCGATCGCTTTGGAGATGGACGCCGGGCTGACCTGGAGGCGCTGGGCGAGTTGGGACGCGGTGAGGCTGCCCGCGTCGGTGGTGAACAGGCAGGTCAGCACCCGGGCCGTCATCTTGGGCAGGCCCGAGGCCATGAGGACGGTGGTGAGCGTCTCCTCGTACTCGGCCACGGCCTCGGCGTCGCGTCCGTGCGGCTGGGGGACTGACTCCGACCCGCGGGAGGAGACGGGCCTGCGCCGGTGAGCGCGGCGTTCGGTGGCGCGGTGAGCCAGGTCGGCGCGGTAGGCGGTGGGGCCGCCGTTGCGCATCACCTCACGCGTGATCGTCGAGGTCGGACGGCCGAGGCGTCGGGCGATCTCGGCGTAGGGGAGGCTGTCGGCCAGCCCCAGCGCGATCTGCTGGCGTTCCTGCTGGGTGAGCCTGCCTCCCGGCATCGCGATCTCCTCGGTGGTCCTTCGTGCTCCCTGAGCCCCCGACGATAGCGTTCACTCGTCGCCCATTGCAATGGTCGAAGCAGTCACCGTTGCGTTGCTTTCACATCCGTTGCAACGATTTCCTTGGCACTACCTGCCAAAATGCCGATACCGCGCAACGGTCGCATTGCTCGGCCTTGGAAAGCAACGTAGCGTTTCCAGTATCGGAAACAACGAGTGCGCACGGGAGAGCACGATGCGGAAGTTCGACACCCCCGCCCCGATCTTCGCCGTCCTGGCCATCCCCGCCGGACGCATCCAGTTCATCGCCGCCGACCGCGCCGACACCACCGTCGAGGTCCTGCCCGCCAACCCCGCCAAGAGTCGCGACGTCCAGGCCGCCGAGCAGACCACCGTCGACTACGCCGACGGCGTCCTGCGGATCCACACCCCCGAGCCCAGGAACCAGCTCTTCGGCCCCTCCGGCTCCCTGGAGGTCACCGTCCAGTTGCCCGCCGGCTCCCGCATCGAGGCCAGGGCCGCCAGCTCCGAGCTCCGCGGCGTCGGCCGCCTTGGCGACGTCGCCTTCGAAGGCGCGTACCGCCAAATCAAGATCGACGAGGCCGCGAGCGTGCGCCTCACCGCGATCGACGGCGACGTCGAGGTCGGCCGGCTCAACGGCCCCGCGGAGATCAGCACCGCAAGGGGCGACATCCGGATCACCGAGGCAGTGCGCGGCACGGTCGTGCTCCGCACCCGGTCCGGCGACATCTCGGTCGCCGCCGCCGGCGGCGTCTCGGCCGCCCTGGACGCCGGCACCGGCTACGGCCGCATCAGCAACACCCTCAAGAACGATGGCACCGCCGAACTCGACATCCGCGCCACCACCTCCCACGGCGACATCGCCGCCCGCAGCCTCTGAAGGAGCGGAAACATGACGCAGAACAGCACTTCCCCGACCAGTTCGAAGTGGACCGGCATGGTGTCGGTCGACGACACGGCCCTGGCCGTCACCGACACCGGCGGTCCCGGCATCCCAGTGGCCTACCTCAATGGCCAGTTCGCCACTCAGGGGTACTGGCGGCGGATCATCGCTGAACTCGGCCCCGACTACCGGCACATCACCTACGACGAGCGGGCCCGCGGCAGGAAATCGAAGCGTTCGGTGGACTATTCCTTCGAGGCCGCCGTCCGGGACGTCGATGCCGTTCTCGCGGCCAGGGGTGTGGACCGGGCGGTGCTGGTGGGCTGGTCCTACGGAGCAGTCGTCGCGGCGCACTGGGCCAGCCGGAATCCGGACCGTGCCCTGGGCGCGGTCCTGGTTGACGGCGCGTTCCCGTACGACTGGCTCGACGAGGCCATGGAGCAGCGGATCCGGAAGCTGTTTCGGCGGATGGGCTGGTTCCTGCCGCTGCTGCGCCCGACGGGCCTGGCCCCACGGATGACCGCCACACAGCAGGCCGACAGCAACATCGAACTCGGCCAACTCTCCCGCGAGCGCGAACTGGGCCCCGTGCTGGACAACATCACCGTCCCGACGCGGTACGTGGTCGCTTCGGGGACATCCTTCGGAAGCCGCGGTGACGAGCAGGAACAGATACGCACCAGCCTCGACGCGGTGACCGCCCGCAACCCGAACATCAAGGCGAGCGCGAAGACCGCCAGCAACCACGGTGCGATCCTCAAGAAAGACGCCCCGGCCATCGCCGAAGCCGTACGCGAGGTCGCCGCCCTCGACCGCGAAGAGGCACTGAGGACACGACCAGCGGACTGACGACAACCACACATCCTCACCACCATCGTCCAGCTCGACCGCGTCCGGGTCGCGCAATGGCCGCGGCAACTACGGATGAGTGACGACCTGAGCCGGTTCCTGGTCCGGGAGATGGCCTTCCCTCCTGTGGCGGGCCGGGTGCTGGCATACCTCGCTGTCTCGGCCCCAGCGGCGCAGACCATCAACGATCTCGCGGATGCACTGTTGGCAAGCAGAAGCGCGATCACCCCAGGCGGTCGTGCTGCTCGAAGGACGGAACCTGGCACGGCGTACCCGCGCACGAGGTGAGCGGGTGGACCGGGTAACGGCGATCTTCGACGTGTCGCTGTTCGAGCGCGATCTCGATGCCGCCGGGTACCTCGAGCAGGGCGCCCTCATCCGGCAGGCGATCGGCCTCCTCCCGGATCACGATGACTCGGGCCGGCGTCAGAACCTGGAGGAACTCGCGGCCCTGAACGAATTCCTCGCAGAGAGGAACCCGTCCCTGAAGCTGGAACGGCTGAAACGGCTGAAACGGCTGCGGGCAGCCAGCGCGGAAGAGGTGCCCGAACGCTGACACCGCATGACCCGCGCGGTAACTCGCCGCGCTGACCTCAGACCCGCACTCAAGCAACGGAGCCTCGCCACCAGACGAGACACCGCACCCGAGCGCGCCCTGAACTAAGGAATCTGACGAATGCATGATCTCAATCGGCCCGCGACCGGGCCAGCAGTGGTGCGATTGGCTTCGGTCCGGAAGGTATATGGAAGGCCCAGCAGTGCGGTCGCCGCGCTCGATGACGTGAGCGTCGAGTTTGGTCGTGGCACGTTCACCGCGGTGATGGGGCCCTCCGGTTCGGGCAAGAGTACGCTGCTGCAGTGCGCGGCCGGTCTCGATCGCGCGACGTCGGGCTCGGTCCATCTCGATGGCCAGGCGCTGGGCGACCTGAACGAGCGGCAGCTGACCGTGCTACGCCGCGAGCGGATCGGGTTCGTCTTCCAGGCGTTCAACCTGCTTCCGGCGCTGACCGTGACACAGAACGTGCTCCTGCCCCTTCAGCTCGCCGGCCGCCGTCCCGACCGCGACCGTGCGGCTCGGATCCTGCGGCGGGTGGGGCTCGGCGAGCGCGGGCGGCACCGCCCGGCGGAGCTGTCCGGCGGTCAGCAGCAGCGGGTGGCGATCGCCCGGGCGCTGGTCACCGCGCCTGCCGTCGTGTTCGCCGATGAGCCCACGGGCGCGCTGGACAGCCGGTCCGCGCGCGATGTGCTGGAGCTGCTGCACGAGAGCGTTCACGATGCCGGGCAGACGATCGTGATGGTCACCCACGATCCTGTGGCAGCCTCCTACGCCGACCGGGTCGTGTTCCTCGCCGACGGCCGGCTGGCCGGAGAGCTCCACGGGCCGACGCCGGAGGCCGTGGCCGAGCGGATGACGAGCCTGGGCGGCTGGGCAGATGATGCCGCGACTCCCCTGACGCCTGGACTGCGGCGATGATCAGGCTGGCGGCCCGCACTCTGCGCCACCGAGCCGGAGGCTTCATCGCCGCCTTCATCGCGATGCTCCTCGGCGCGGTCATCGTGATGGCATGCGGCGGGCTCATGGAGACCGGCATCCGCACATCGGTACCACCGCGCCAGCTGGCAGGGGCCGATATCGTCGTGGCCGGAGACCAGGGCTACGAGGTTCCGCACATGGGCTACACGGCGATCCTCCCCGAACGAGTCCGCATCGACGCCGGCCTGGTCGACAGCATCGCGGCGCTTCCCGGCGTGGTTGACGCGACCGGCTACGTCTTCGATGACCCTGCGCCGCCCGGCACGATCGACGCCATCGCAGTGGCGGCCGCGGCCGCCACCGGCACCGATCAGCTCCGGGAGCGGATCGACGCCGAACTCCCCGAAGGTGTCGTGACGTTCACCGGCGATCAGCGCGGGCTCGCCGAACGGCCCCAGGCGATGCTCGCCACCGACACGCTGATATCGCTGGCGGGCGTGTTTGGTGCCCTGGCGATCATGGTGTCCATATTCGGGGTCGCCTCGATGCTGGGGCTCTCAGTCCAGCAACGCCACCGAGAGCTGGCGCTGCTGCGCGCCATCGGCGGCACGCCCGGACAGCTGCGCACGCTGGTGCTCGGTGAGACGGTGATCCTCGCGGTCATCGCGACCGCGATCGCCGTGCTCCCTGGTCGATGGCTCGGCGGGTTTATCCTCAAAGGACTCGTCGATGCCGAGATGGTCGCCCACGGCATCGGATTCCGCATGGGCTGGATCCCCACCGCGATCGCGATCGCCTCGATTATGCTCGCCGCAGTCGGCGGGGCCGTCGCGGCGGGCGGCCGGGCGGCGAAGACGCGGCCCACGCAGGCCCTGGCCGAGGCAGGGCTGCCCGAGCGGCGACCGGTCGGTGTCGCACGAGTGATTCTCGGCCTGGCGCTGCTGGCCGGCGGCGCCGCGCTGGCCATCGTCACCATGACTGTGCTGAGCGGGCCGCTCGCATCCAGCACGGGCATGCCCGCGGCGATCGTGTGCGCGATCGGACTCGCAGTGCTCAGCCCGCTGCTCACCCGACCGCTGGCCGTTCTGCTGGGCTGGCCGATCCGGCTGCTGGCCGGCCAGCCCGGACGGCTGGCCATGCACAACTCCCGCGCCGCGATCGATCGCACCGCCGCGGCGGTCGCGCCTGTCATCGTCCTCACCGGCGTCGCCTCCGGGATGCTGTACATACAGTCCACCGAGCAGAACGCCATCCGGCAGGAGTTCGCCCAGACCATCGCCTTCGACGTCGCCGTCACGGCCTCCGAGGGCGTCGACGCCGGGCTCGTCAAACAGATCAGCGGACTGCCGGGGGTCGCAGAGGCCTCGGCCTACGTCCGGAGCACAGGGTTCCTCGAGCAGCCGCATGACGGCTCCTACCGGTGGGACAGCTGGATCCTGCACGGCGTGGCACCGCAGGGCATCGGCACCATCCTGCCGATCACGATCACCGACGGCACAGCGGATGACCTGCACGGAGCCGCAGTCGCCCTGAACACCCGGCACGCCGGAGAACTCGGCGTGGGCGTGGGTGCCCCCATGACGCTCCGGATGGGCGACAACACCCGCCTCGACGTCGAGGTCGTCGCACTGTACGCCGCCGACGACGACCACGACACCCTGGTGCTCCCGGCCGACGTCCTCGCCGCCCACACCACCGCAGGCCGGGTCACCACGATCCTGATCGCCGGCGACGCCACCACCGGCGCCGATCAGATCATCGCCGGAATCGAAGCGCTGACCTCGGGTGAGGACGCCCTGACCGTGTCCGACCGCGCGGCGCTGCTCGCCGCGTTCGACGAGGCGCCGGGCACCCAGAGCTTCGCCATCCACACCATCGTCGCCACGATAATGGCCTATACTGCGATCTCGGTCATCAACGCTCTCGCCTCCAGCACAACCGCGCGTCGCCGCGAGTTCGGACTGCAACGCCTCACCGGATTCACCCGCACGCAGGTGCTGCGCATGCTCACCACCGAGGGCACCCTCCTCGCGATGATCGGCATCCTACTCGGAACAATCTCAGCACTGGCGACACTGATCGCCTTCAGCATCGGCCGCGCCGACACCATCCACCCAACCGGCCCACCGGCCGTTTACGCCGCTGTGGTGAGCGTTGCGGCGGCCCTGACCCTGCTGGCCATCCTGGTACCCGGCTGGTGGGTCACCCGGCAACGGCCAGCCCAGGCAGTAGGGTGATTCAGCCCAGGCTTCGCGCCTATCCGTCTGCCGGCTCGTCAAGGACGAGTTGGAGTGCGCCGCGCTCACCTGGCTCGGCGACTGGCGCCGGATGCGGCCGGCGCGCTGCAGGAGTTGGCCGCCCGGTCGTCGCGGCGGTTGCGAGCCGAAAAGGGCGGCACCGGCTGAAACACACTGGCGGGGCTCAGCGCGGCTTCGGCCGCACCAGGCCGGTCTCGTACGCCGAAATAACGAACTGCGCCCGGTCGCGGGCGGCCAGCTTGCCGAGCACCCGGCCGGTGTGCGTCTTCACGGTGCCCAGCGATACGTGCAGCTCCTGCGCGATCTCGATGTTCGACCGGCCCAGTATGATCAGGGCGAACACCTCGCGTTCTCGGTCAATGAGGATCTCCAGGCCAGGGGGTGCGGTGGCCGGCGGGGTCTGTCTGGCGAACGCGGCGATCAGCCGCCGGGTCACGCTCGGCGCCAGCAGTGCCTCGCCGGAGGCGACGACGCGGACGCCGGCCAGCAGTTCCGCCGCCGTGGCGTCCTTGGTGAGGAATCCGCGGGCCCCTGCCTGTAACGCCGCGTAGACGTACTCGTCGAGGTCGAATGTGGTCAGGACGAGTACCCGCACGGAGGCCGTCTCCAGGGCCGCGCAGATCTGCCGGGTTGCCTCGATGCCGTTCATGTGGGGCATCCGGACGTCCATCATGACCACGTCCGGCGGTGGGTTCGAGGCCTGCCACGTCGTGATCATGTCAGACCGCCCTTACCTGGATCTCGGCCGGCCTTGGGTGGCCGCGTCATCGGTAGTGGCAGTCCTCCCGGGTACTATCGGTCAAGATCACCCGAGCCGTCCCGGAGGACCCCATGACATCAGAGTTCGCCCGCGACGCAGCCATGACGGCCGCCATCTTCGGCTTCTTCGCGATGGGATGGTTCGGCTGGGCACAGGAGCACCCACCGAAGCCCTGGAAGAAGTGGCTAATCACCGGGTCCGTGCTGGCAGCACTGATCCTGGTCGCGGCCGGCCTGCTCGCCTCGAGCATCTGGAACACCGGCACGGTGTTCGACCGCGACACCTCTCAACTGTTCGGCATCATCGTCGGCATCGAGTTCGGCCTGGCCGGCATCGGAGCGGGCGTGCTGATCCGGCGTGACCGACGCGAACTCGTCCCGGTCTGGATCGCCCTGGTGGTGGGGCTGCACTTCATCCCGCTCGCACCGCTGCTTCGCTCTCCGCTGCTCTACCCGGTGGCCGCGGTTGTCATCGTCGTGGCAGCTGCCGCCGTGCCCGTTGCCCGCCGACGTGCACTCCCGGTCAGCGCCGTCAACGGGATCGGGGTGGGCACGACACTGGTTACCGCCGCGATATTCGCGCTCACCGACGCCTTCGCTCGCTCCTGACACCACGATCACGGCTGACCACGGGCCGCTCCTGAACTCGAGAAGCGCCCCCACACCGCGATCCGGCTCTGCCGGCCGTCACTCACTCGACGAGTTGCCCACCGTCGAGGACCAACTCGGTGCCGGTCATATAGCTCGACTCGTCCGAGGCGAGGAAGACGACGGCGTACGAGACCTCCTCCGGGCTCGCCAGCCACTTCATCGGAATCCCGCCGGTGTAGAAGGCGGCGCCGGGGTGCACGGAGTTGACCCGGACGTTGTGCGCGGCATACTCCATGGCAGCCACCACCGGCCGCGACCATGCCCGGGATGACTGTCCGCATGCCCAGGAACGTGCCGTGCTGGTCCACGTCGAGCGGGCGGATGACGGCGGCTCCGCTGGTCTCAGCGCCGGGCGCCGCCCGGTCGGCCTCGGCCGGTCCCGGAGGCCCGCTGATCGACGCGCGGAGCCCGTACCACCGAGGAGTTGCCCGACCCGGGGCGGAAGTCCCGCGCCGCACCGGCAACCATCTCGTCGGGATCGCCACCGAGCGCCTGCCGGATGTGCGGCGGGACCACCTCCGACGTCGCCATCGCCATCCGCACCTGCACCGAGCGGTCGTCAACCAGGCGTCGCAGATCCGCCTCGGCCAGCTCGACCGCGAGCACCAGCGCGGCGCGGACGTCCACCACGGGATCCTGGGCGAGCGCGCTGCGCTGGGCGGTGGTGGTCCGCGGGTTGCGGGCGAGCCCCTCGCGTACCCGTGCGGTGCGATCGGCCATCAGAGCGGTGATCACATCGGGGTCGTGGGTGTGGGTAGCGAGTCGTTCCCGTACCTCTGGTGACGCGTCGTCGACCAGCCGCGCGGCCAGCTCGGGCTCCAGTTCGCGCCTCTCCGCGAGGAGACCACGAAGCTCCTTGTCGGGGGCCTCCCCCATCACCCGGCGAATCGACTCGTCGCAGGCCGGGTTGCCAGCGACCCCCCAGCGGACCCACCGGTCGGCGTCCTTGACGAGTCGCAGGAGATTGGCGACCGAGGTCGAGGGAGTTTCTCGCCACGGCCTCCCGAACGTGACGATCATGGTCCCGGGTCAGTGGTCGCAGTGCCTGCGCGGGCGCGTCGGTGCGGGTCGCGACCGCCTCACGGACCACGGCCGACGGGTCGGACGCCAGGTCGATGAGAGTCATCTGCGGCGTTGTGGGGTCCTGCGCGAAGGCGAGCCGCGCATCGACGCTGCCACCCGTCACACCGTCCGCAGCGGCACCTGACCCACTGCGACGGTTGGGCCCGCCAACGTCCTGCTGTTTCCTTATGGGCGCCATCATGTCACGGGCCGACCGGGGAACCGCGAGCCCTGACCAGCGCTTTGACGGTGGTCGAAGCGTCGCTTCCGTGGATCCCCCGGCAGGTCGACACCGACGCGCGGCTCCCGCAGACGCACGAGCGGAGCGACCTGGCTCCTGCCGGCCGTAGATGTCAAAGGTTTCCGGGGCCACCAGGCCGGAGTCGTACGCGAGGACCACAAGTCGGGCTCGATCACCGGCATGAAGCTTGGCCATGGCCCGATAGATGTGGGTCTTCGCGGCCAGCGGGCTGATCACCAGACGATGAGCTTGCGGATGCTCGACGCTTCGAGCAGGGCGCCACCGCGCGCGGTTCTCCACGGCCCATCCGATCGACATTGACCCGAAATCAAGGAATCAATATGCCGGTGAATCCGCGATCAGCGCCAAGCCGCAGGCGGGAGCGGGTGAACGCGAGGAGATCGACGGCCAATCCGCGGCACGGTTACTGCCATCAAAGATCATCCGTTACCGGATGTTACCGCCGTTACCTGGGAAGATCTCCATCTCCCCAGGTCAACCGGTCGGGACGACAGGATTTGAACCTGCGACCCCTTGACCCCCAGTAGTCGAGTGGCCCAGCGACATGCTCACGCACGTTTGCCCAGGTCCCCTGAAGCATAAACCGGCCGAGTAAAGGAGTCGTGCTGCTCTCCGCCAGCCGTCGCCAGCCGCACCTGTCCTTGACGGATCCACCGACGCTTCAGACCGGGGCGGGTGCCGCCAGAAGCGCGCGCAGCTCGCGGACCGCTGCCCGCCCGGCGCGGTTCGCCCCGACCGTGCTCGCGGACGGTCCATAGCCGGCCAGGTGGATCCGGGGGTCGGCGACCACCCGGGTGCCGTCCACGACGATGCCGCCGCGGGGCCCGCGCAGCCGTAGCGGGGCCAGGTGGTCGAGCGCCGGCCGGAAGCCGGTGCACCAGAGGATGACGTCCACGTCCTGGGCCGCGCCGTCGCCCCACTGGACGCCGTCGGGGACGATCCGGTCGAACATCGGCCGGCGTAGGAGCAGACCGCGTTCCCGGGCTTCGAGCAGCTGCGGTGTCCACGACAGCTCGGTCACGCTGGCGATGCTTCCCGGGGGCAGGCCGGCCCGTACCCGTGCCTCCACCTTGGCGACCACCTCACGTCCGTAGTCCGAGGTGAACGGCCCGTCCCGGAACACCGGTGGCCGGCGGGTGACCCAGGTCGTCGTCGCCGCGACCTCGGCGATCTCGACCAGCAGCTGCACGGCCGACGTTCCGCCCCCGACGACCACCGCCCGCTTCCCGGCGAATTCCGCCGGCCCCCGGTAGTGGGCGGTGTGCAGCTGCCGCCCGTGGAACGTTTCCTGTCCCGGGTAGTACGGCACGAACGGCCTAGTCCACGTTCCAGTGGCGTTGATCAGCGCCCGGGTGATCCAGGTGCTGTTGCCGGCCTCGACGAGGAGTCGTCCGTCGCGGGCGTTCCGAACGGCCGTGACGGCGACTGGCCGCTGCACGTCGATGCCAAGTTCCCTCTCAAAGGCGGCGAAGTAGGCCGGCACGGCGTCGGCGGCTGGTTCGTCCGGCGACGGAGGCGTGAAGCGCATGCCGGGCAGGTCGAAGATCCCATGCACGGTCGCCATGCGCAGCGTCGGCCACCGGTGCTGCCAGGCCCCGCCGGGTGCCGGGTTGGCGTCCAGGACGGCGAAGTCAAGACCGGAAGAGCGCAGGTGGTACCCGCTGGACAGCCCCGCCTGTCCGGCGCCGAGAACCACCACATCCGTCTCCAGCATGTGCGGGAGAACGTCTCAAGCTCACCCGGCCTTCCCACGGGCGGTGGATCTCACACCGCCCGGACGTACCCTGTGGCTGCCGAAAGTGCGATCCGACCTGCTCAGGGCCGAGTCGTGGGGCAGATGCGCGGACACCGCCGGCAGCGCCTCGGGTGCGTCCAGAGATGCGACGGCGCTGGCAACCAGGTACAACGTCATAGTGGGCCTTGAGGTCGAGCGTGGCAGGTGTGGTTACCTGCGCTCGCACCTCAAGGCCCAACCCATGATCAACCCGCCACGCCGCACGCCTCACAGCCAGTTCCCGGACCGGCTCTCACACAAACCCTGACCGGGACCGACAGAGCAAGCGCTGGCTGCGGCTGGCCTGCCGCAACGCGGTGGCGATCCTCGACGACGAGCTGCTTTACGCACCGGCCGGCCGCAACGTCCAGCTGGCCCGCGAGGCCGGTGCACTGGCGACGCTCCCCGACGCGCTGCGCTTCTTGTCCATCACGTCGGTCCTGATGGGCGAGCTAGCCCGAGCCGGCGAGCTCGCCACCGAGACGACAGCGATCACACGGGCCACCGCGCCTCCACCGCCGGCGACCGAGGCATGCCGGCCTTCGGCGCCTACGCCGCGTCCAAGGCCGCCGTCCGCTCCTTCGCCCGCACCTGGGCGAACGAGCTCAAAGGCCGCGGCATCCGGGTCAACGCGATCTCGCCAGGGCCGATCGACACCAGCGGCGTCGAGGAGATGAACGTGGCGGCCGGACAGGATCACGAGGTCGTCAAAGCCAGCCTGGCCGCCATGGTGCCGATCGGCCGGACGGGTGATCCCGAGGAGGTCGCCCATGCCGTCGCCTTCCTGGCCTCCCAGGACAGCAGCTTCATCGTGGGCGCGAACCTCTACGTCGACGGCGGCGTGAATCAGTTCTGAGTGACCACCGCCCACACAGGTCGGACAACAAGGAAGGGCCTGAGCCGCGTTTCAGCAGCTCAGGCCCTTTCAACAACCTGCGCTCCCGAAGGGACTCGAACCCCTAACGGTCCTCAAATGCGGCTGAGGCCGAGACTGCGGTGAGGGTTCGCAGCTCGGCGGCCTCGACGTTCGCTCCGAATGCAGCAGTTCCGGGCTCGAGGCGAGCGCCGGCCGCGAGGGAGCCGATCGCAACGGCGTCGAATCCGAACGCGTTGATCAGCTGTGACACCGCAACGACGTCCTCGGGAGAGTCGCCGGCGATCGCGATCGCCTTGCGCCCGCGCCGCCCTGCGGGACGAGCCTCGTCCTCGAGGTCGTGATAGCCCATGTGGTTCAGGGCCTTCACGACACGCGCGCCCGTCAGGAACCGCTGCACGGCATCGCTGGAAGACACACCGGGCGGGGCGATCGTGTCGCGGGGGCCGTCGATCTCCCACCAGTGGTTCATCGCATCCACGACAAGCTTCCCCCTCAGCTCGTTCGCTGGGAGGTTGCGGTGCTTGCTGAGCGGGAGCGCGAGGATCACCACGTCCGCGGCCGCCGCGGCCTCGGTCGGCCACACGGCAGTCGCGCCGGGGGTCAGAACCTCGGTGGTCAGCGCGATCCTCGCAGGATCTCCGGAGCCGGAGATCAGGACGCGGTAGCCTGCGGCGACGGCCAGGCGTGCCAGGACGGTGCCGACCTTCCCGGCACCCAAGATGCCGATGGTGGTGACATGAGAGGTCATCGTGCTACCCGCGCCGTGACCGCAGCCTGCTCGGCCAGAAGCTCACGCACCCGCGGGATGACCTGCGTACCGTACAGCTCGACCGACCGCATCCGCGCGGAGGCGGAGACCGTCCCGGCGGCAGAGTAGATCATGTCGAAACGGCCCACGTCCAGCACCCGGATCGCGCGGGCGATCTTCGCCGCGACGGTCTCGACCGAGCCGACGTACAGCGAGCCGTGCTCCACGTCGGCAGCGAACTCCCGCCGCTCGATCGGCGGCCAACCGCGCAACGCGCCGATCCGATCGCGGATCTCCCTGTAGCCGGGGTAGAACAGCTCCCTGGCCTCCTCGTCGGTCGCGGCGACGAAGCCGGGCGAGTGCATCCCGACTGGCTGAGCGGTCGTGCCGAGCTGCTGGTGCGCACGTCGGTACAGCTCCACGTACGGAGCGAAGCGATCGGGTGCGCCACCGATGATGGCGAGCATGAGCCGGAACCCGTAGCGCACGGTGCGGAGCACCGACTGCGGCGACCCGCCCACTCCCACCCAGGTGTTCAGCCGTCCCGAGTCCGTCTTCGGGTAGACGTCCGCGTCCTGCAGGGAGGCGCGAGTGGTGCCCTCCCAGGTCACCGGCTTCTCGTCCAGAAGTCGGTGGAACAGGTCGATCTTCTCCTCGAACAGCACCTCGTAGTCCTTCAGGTCGTACCCGAACAACGGGAAAGACTCGGTGAACGATCCTCGCCCGAGGATCACCTCGGCGCGACCGCTGGAGAGCGCATCGACCGTGGCGAAGCGCTGGAACACCCGCACCGGATCATCCGAGGACAGCACCGTCACCCCCGACGCGAGCCGGATGCGCTTCGTGGCGGTCGCGATGCCGGCGAGCACCGTCTCCGGACTGGAGATTGCAAACTCCGGCCTGTGGTGCTCACCCAATGCGACCACGTCGATGCCGATCTGGTCGGCCATCACAGCCTCGGCCACTGCCGCGCGGATCGCCTCCGCGTGCGAGACGATCTCCCCTCGGTCATCACGGGGGCGGTCTCCGAAACTGTCGATACCGAACTCGATCTGCGATGCATCCATCCTGTGCAGCTCCTTCAATGCCTTCGTCTCTTCTGTGCCCGCCGCTGCGTCTCAGGAGGCGTGTCTCGTCACGGCGAAGACGACGACCTCTGCGACATCGGTGGCGGTGACCTCCACCTGCTTCCAAGCGGTCACCGCCACCGCACGCGTCTCGGCATGGGTGATGTGCTGGGGCAGTTCCGTGGCGGCGCTGCCCGGCTCGATCAATGTGACGCGAATCTTCGGTCTCAGCTCGAGGCGCAGCGCGTCGTGGCTGCCCTACTCGGAGAATTGCACAATGCGGACCACCTGCTTGGCCCTTGGCTCATCCGGGAACTGACAGGCCGGGGTGTCGGGTCAGCCCTGCGGTATCTGACCGCAAGGCCCTCCGTGATCGCAGTACGGCTGCAGGCGGCTTTGCCCGCAACCACACAGGATGACCCTGGTCTCAGCGCGCACGCCTTGCGGTGTGTCCACTCTCAACTCACCGCGCACGATCAATTGTCCGGTGGAGTCGCGCGTGATCTGCGTGGGCCGGTCCGGGGCCTCCGCCCCGCCGTCTACGAGTTTGTACTGCAACGCTCCGGAGGGACAGCGCCTCACCACTTCGGCCAGGCGCTCGGCCTCGGCACCGTCGGGCCGGATCCACGGACGCTGACCCGTGTCGAACACCTCCGGCAAGCCGCGGACGCACTCGGCGGCGTGCAGGCAACGCCTGGCCTCAAAAGTCACGGTGATCGACTGGCCCTCGTACGCCTTCTTTACGGTTCCGCTACTCATACCGACCTCCTTCGCTGCCGTGCCCGGCTGTTCAGTCGCTGACTCTGCTGCGGGACTGGTACACCAGGTCCTGGTACTCGGGGTGCCGGGCGATCCACCGCGCGAAGAATGGGCAGGTAGGCAGGACCAGCAGGCTCGCGGCGCGGGCCTCGTCGAGGCCGGCGCGGGCTAGGGCCGACCCAACTCCCCTGCCCTCGTACTCCGGCGAGACCTCGGTGTGTACGAACGCGATGAGTTCCGTGGTGCGGATGTATTGCGCGACGCCCGCGACCTTGGACTCTCCCTCGACCCGAGCCTCGTACCGTTTGGCTTCGGGAACATCGCTCACATCCACTGCCATGTGTCCTCCATCAGATCTCACCGGCATGACGGGCCGACCGGCGCGGCGGTCAGGTCAGAGACCGCTTCCAGCGTGTCCGGCGAGGAGTCGCGTCTCCCAGGCGAAGGCCACACCGGTGGTGCCACCATGCTGCATCTGGACCTCGGCGGCACCCGGCACGGTCTCCTCGCGGGCCCAGTCGCAACTGGTCCGGTCTTTGCCTTGTTGTCAGGCTGGCAGTGGTGGTGGCGCCTTCGCGTCCGTAGAAGCCCCTGATGTCCTCTCCGGTCGTCACCGTGCCGCGAGGTGGACGGCCGCTGCCCGGGCGTGCCAGGACCAGCAACGGCGTCGGCGGGCGCGCCGGCCACCCGACGGCGGTGGAGACCCCGGTCTGGGGGCCGCGGTTCGCATCGGTGACACTTACCTAAGTTTTACGTTCCTTTACGGTGCCGACGGACTCAGGTGAGAGCGAACTGGCGAACCTTCTGGGCCGGCGCGCAGAGCGCGACACGGTCAAGCAACTGCTGATCCAGGCACATGCCGGACACAGCGGGACACTTGTGGTGCGCGGGGAAGCGGGCATCGGGAAGACCGCGATCCTGGAGCACGCCCGCGACACCGCAACTCGATCCGGGTACCGGGTCGAGTCCGCGGTCGGAGCAGAGTCCGAGACCCAGTTCGCGTTCGCCGGTCTGCACCAGCTGTGCGCGCCGCTGCTGGACCGGGTCGGTGTGCTGCCCGAGCCGCAGCAGGCCGCCCTCGGCGTGGCGTTCGGCATGCGCGGCGGGGCGGCACCGGACCGGTTCCTGGTCGGGCTGGCCACCCTCAACCTGCTCGCCGAGATCGCCGAGGAACAGCCGCTGCTGTGCCTCGTCGACGACGCGCAGTGGCTGGACGAGGCCTCCGCACAGGTCCTGGCGTTCGTGGCACGCCGGGTCGCGGCCGAGCGGATGGCCCTGGTCTTCGCACAACGCGACGCCAGCACGAACGAGGTTCACCTGCTCTCCGGACTGCCAGAGCTGCGCCTGGACGGCCTCGGCGACAAAGATGCCGAAGCGCTGCTGGCGGCCGCGGTCCGCACCCCGCTGGACGACGAGGTCCGTGAGCGGATCATCGCCGAAGCGCGTGGCAACCCGCTGGCGCTGCTGGAACTCCCCCGCGGCACGCCGCCGACACAGCTGGCCGGCGGGTTCGAGCTGCCCGACACCCTCACCGTCCCGCACCGCGTCGAGGACGAGTTCCGGCGCCGCAGCGGCAGCCTGCCACCCGACACCCAGCTGCTGCTGCTGGTCGCCGCCGCCGACCCGACCGGCGACGTGGCGCTGCTGTCGCGCGCGACCGCGCAGCTGGGGATCGCCCGCACGGGGGCCGCACCCGCAGAAGCCGCCGGACTGCTCGAGATCGACACCCGGGTGCGATTCCGCCACCCGCTGGCGCGCTCGGCCGTCTACCGGGCCGCCACCCCGCCGGACCAACGCCGCGCCCACGGCGCGCTGGCCGCCGCCACCGACCCTCAGCTCGATCCGGACCGGCGCGCCTGGCACCGCGCACAGTCAGTCCTGGGCACCGACGAGGAAGCCGCCGCGGAGCTGGAACGCTCGGCCGACCGGGCGCGGGCCCGTGGCGGGCTGGCCGCCGCGGCCGCGTTCCTGCAGCGCGCGGCAACCCTCACCCCCGATCACGCCACCCGTGCCCGGCGGGCGCTGGAAGCCGCCCGCGCCAAGCACGAAGCCGGCGCCTCCGAAAGCGCGCTGGAACTGCTCACGGCGGCGCCGCTCGGGCCGCTGGATGCTCTGCAACGCGCGCATCTCGACCTGCTGCGAGCCCAGATCGTGTTCCACCTGACCCGAGGCACCGAGGTGCCGGGCATGCTGATGGATGCCGCCAAGGCGTTCGCCCCGTTGGACGCCGCGCTGTCCCGCGAGACCTACCTACATGCGCTGGACGCGGCGATCATCAACGGCGGGGGCGACGCGGTGCGCATCGCCGAAGCGGCCCTGGCCGCCCCCGCACCCGGGGTGCCGACGCGACCGGTGGACCTGCTCCTCGACGGGCTCACGACGACCTTGACGAGGGGCTATTCGGCGGGAGCGCCCGGGCTACGGCTCGCGCTGGCAGCGTTTCGCGACGGCCCGCAGGCGGAATCTGTGCAGTCCAGCCAGAGCGACCGTTGGCTGTGGCTGGCCGGCCGCAACGCCGTGGCGGTCCTCGACGACGAGCTGCTCTACGTACTGGCCGCCCGCAACGTCCAGCTCGCTCGTGAGGCCGGCGCGCTGGCGACGCTCCCCGCCGCACTGAACTTCCTGTCCATCACGTCGGTCCTGATGGGCGATCTCGCCCACGCCGACGAGCTGGCCACCGAGGCCACGGTGATCACACAGGCGACCGGGGGCGTGCCGTTGCGCCATGCTCGCGTCATTCTCAACGCCTGGCGTGGCGACCAGGCCGAGACCACCGCGCTCAACGCCATCATAGCCAGCGATGACACCTACCCCGACGAGGGCGCGGAGGTCTCCCTGGCCCAGTACGCGATGGCAGTGCTCCACAACGGGTTGGGTAACTATTCGGCCGCGCAGGAAGCCGCGGCGAGGGCGTGCAGGTCCGACGAACAGTCGATCAGCAGCACGGGCCTACCCGAGCTCATCGAGGCTTCCGTCCGTGCCGGCGAGCCGGCACGAGCGGCGCTCGCACTGGAGCAGTTCAGCTCACACGCGTATGCGTGCGGCACCTCGTGGGCGCTGGGCCTGGCCGCGCGGTCACGAGCGCTGACAAGCACGGGGCCGGGTACCGAGGAGCAGTACCGCGAAGCGATCGAACGGCTCGGAGAATCCCGGATGGCCAGCGACGCGGCCCGTGCTCACCTCGTCTACGGTGAATGGCTGCGCCGCGAAGGCCGCCGCCAAGACGCGCGCAAAAGACTCCGCACCGCCCACCAACTGCTGTCGGAGCTGGGCCTGGAAGCGTTCGCCGAGCGCGCCGCCCGCGAGCTGCGCGCCACCGGTGAACACCCACGCAAACGCAGCACCCAGCCGGCCCACGCCCTCACCACCCACGAGTTGCACATCGCCCGATTGGTCGCCACCGGAGCGACCTCCCGAGAGATCGCCGCACAGCTGTTCCTGAGCCCACGCACCATCGAAGCGCACCTGCGCAACATCTTCCGCAAACTCGGCATCACCTCCCGCCGACAGCTCAAGGATCTGCCGCTTCCCTGACCAGACGTGCACACACACGGTCAAAAGCCCCTGGGGAGGCCAGGGCTTTCGCAAGGTAGGGATATGACCGGATGGCCGGTCATCGGGTAGCCACGCCGGTTCCGGTTGGTTACGTAGAAGAGCGCGGCCTTCTGGTGATCACTCAGGTGTCTAGACTGAATGATCAAGGCGAAGGACCGCGCTTGTGGAAGCATCCTCGTTCATCGGCGGGCTGTCCGCACGTCTGCCCGGCGTGTCGCAGCAGGTGCAGCAGGACACATCGGGGTTGTTGTTGGCGTTGGCGCAGGTGCCGGACCCGCGTGATCCGCGAGGTCTGATCCATCCACTGCCGGGCCTGCTCGCGATCGCCGTTGCGGCGGTGGCCGCCGGGCAGAGCCGGGTCACCGAGATCGCCGAGTGGGCCACTGATCTGCCGGACGCGGCGTGGGACCCGCCTCGGCGCGGCGCGGGATCCGTTCACCGACGCGCGGCGGGTACCCGATGACAGCACGTTCGCCCGGGCGCTGGCCGACATCGACGCCAACGAACGAACGAGATCACCCGATTCGTTCCGCTGCTGGCAGGCCTGGACCTGACCGGTACGGTCATCAGCGCGGACGCGTTGCACACCCAGGGTGACCACGCCGCTGGCTGGTCGATGACTACACGGATCCGCCGCCGCCGGCTCAACCCGGCCAACGGACGCTGGTCCACCGTCACTATCTACGCCATCACCAACCTCACAGCCACCCAGGCCAGCCCCGCCGACCTGGCCGACCGGCTACGCGGACACTGAGCCATCGAGGTGCTGCACCACATCCGCGACACCACCTACCGCGAGGACGCCAGCCGGCTACGTACCGGCAACACACCCCGCGCCCTGGCCATCCTGCGCAACACCGCGATCAACCTGCTCCGCCTGGCCGGCGTCACATCCATTGCGCAAGCCGTACGCCGAAACAGCCGTAACCCGTAGGGACCCCTACAACTCCTCGGACTCGCCTAAAACGATCAAATCTCTACCTTGCGAAAGCCCTGCCGCCTGCGCCCGGCGAGCAGTTGCTTGACCGTTTCGCGCTCCGCGCGCCGGCCCACAAGGTTCGCCGGTTTCATTCCCACCCGAGTCCGTCGGCACTGCAATAAGTAGGTAAGTGTCACCGACGCGAACCTCACCCGCCAAACCCAAGTTCTCAACTGTGGACGGGGCGACGACCGGCCGCCGATGCTGGGCCTGCCCGCACACCGACCCCGTCGCTGGTCTGGCACGCCCTGGCACCGACCATCCACCTCTCGGCACGGTGGCGACCGGCGAAGCAATCAGGGGCTTCCACCGACGCGAAGGTGCCGCCACCGATGCCAGCCTGAAGACAACGCCATGACCGGCAACGACCGGACCAGCGCCGGATCCCATCCGCCCGGGAACGGCCTTGAACCGCGCGGTCGCCGCCCCCTTCGAACCGTTGACGCGAAAGGAACCGCCATGTCCGTCAGCGCTGTCATCGACATTGCCCGGCGGAACCTCAGCTACGGCGATGTTCGTGCCGCGAAGAGCCTTTCGTTCCGGGTCGACCTCGCCGGTGGAGCCGGCACTCATGTGCCCCAGTTGTCCGGTGTTGCGAAGTGGGGTCTGGACTTCGCCGCCGCGGAACTCCACAAAGAGCGAGCGAGAGTAGTTAGGAAATCCTGATGAGCGCGAATCGAGTCCTTTATGGAAATTATGAGGTAGGCGATCTCATTGGCTCGGGCGGTATGGCCAATATTCGCCTAGGTCGTGACATCCGCTCAGGTCGCTCCGTCGCGATCAAGATGCTCCGCAGAGACCTTGCACAGGATCCCCTGTTCCAGTCCAGGTTTCGACGCGAGGCGCGGATGTTGGCTCGCCTCAGCCATCCTGCAATCGTCTCCGTCTATGACACTGGATATAAAGAGGTGGAAGAAGGCTCGGCGGATAAGGTGCGCGTTCCATATATCGTCATGGAGTATGTCGCTGGGCTGTCCCTGCGGGACCTCCTCAAGGTTGGCGAGATCAGACTCAAGGAGTCGATTCAGTACCAGGTCGGGATCCTCTCGGCGCTAGAGTTCAGTCATCGCGTGGGTATTGTCCATCGCGACATCAAACCGGCCAATGTGATGATCACAACCGAGGGTGCCGTCAAAGTCGTGGACTTTGGAATCGCCCGCGCCAGTGATGATTCAGCTGCGACGATAACCCAAGCCCACGAGGTTCTTGGAACTCCCCATTATCTCTCTCCCGAGCAGGTGCGCGGTGAAACCGCGGACGCCCGCAGCGACCTTTACTCCGCAGGCTGCCTGCTCTACGAACTACTTACCGGGCGGCCACCCTTTATCGGTCCTGACCCGCTCTCTGTCGCCTACCAACACGTCTACGAGGAACCCGCTCGGGTCAGCACGCGCAGTCCAGACCTTACTCCCGCGCTTGATTCCATACTCGTGAAGGCTCTCGCCAAAGCCCGGAAGGATCGGTTCCGGAACGCGCGAGCGTTCAGAGAGGCGCTCCAGTCCGCGGCGAAGGGCATCATTCGCGAAGATGGCGGTGCTCACCTGGGTACGTTCGAAAACGACGTGCCCAAGGCACTCGTCATGGGCGGGCACGCCGGCATGGCCAGCGTCGACCGCTGACGGCACCGCAGATTAACCAGGAGGAAAGAGTTCATAAGCGGGGGAACCTCCTTACAGCTGGCGGTTCTGGTCGCGGTACGGTGACTGATCAGGTGGTCGTCGGTGGGTTGGCTCGACCCGCGTGCTGCCTGTTCTGGATCTGGTGGGGTGTCCGGACCGCCGTCCATCGTGGAGCTGCTTGAGCGGCTTGCCCGGTTGGAGGCCCGGATCGTTGAGGTGGAGCGGGACAGGAAGAGTTGCCGCGGGAGAACGCGGATCTGCGGGCCCGGCTCGGGCAGGATTCGTCGAACTCGTCGCGGCCACCGTCGTCGGACGGGCTGGCCAAACCTGCGCCGAAGTCGTTGCGGACGCGGTCAGGTCGGCGGCGGATCACCCGCACCGCGATCTCCGGCAGGTCGAACACCTGCCGCACGGCCACGCCTGTCACCGGCGCACCAGCCAAGCCCTCACCACACCCACCACAACCGGCCGGCTCATGCGCGATCCGCTCATATGGATCAGCGACCTGCCGCAACGTGCGCCCCTCATGGCCGGGCTGCCCACCTGAGCATCGGATCCTGTCGCGGCGGTGCCGTTGCGGGCGGGTCACCGCTGGCCGGGCTCCAGACGGGGTGGATGCCCCGGTGCAGTACGGGTCGAGAGCCACCGCGGCTGGGGTGTAGCTGCAGCAGGCGTTGGAGCGCAGGCGCGTACTGCGCGGGCGATGACGGATGTGTTCGGTGTGCCGATGTCGGCTGGCGCGGTCGCCGCCGCCCATGCCCGCGCCGGGGACGGTGCACGTGGCCACCACCGGCAAATACACCCTCGTGTACGTGCACTCCAAGCGTGGGCGATGCGAATTTGTTCGCGGGCCGCCCGGCGTCGGCCCTCGCGGCGCAGCCACTCGCCTTAGGCGAGGTGAGCGCGGGCCAGGGTGGCCATTCGGCAGCATCGGAACCTGCCGTCAGCGCGGCCGCCCGTTGCAGGAACGCGGCTGCGGCGGCCAGCCCGCCATCGGGCGCGGGCCCGCTTGGCTGAACGCTCAAGGTCTGCGGTGGCGCCCTCGTCGGTGTCCAGGACCGCCTGCGCGCGGTGCCAGGCTCGCCGGTCGGGGTTGAGCCGCTGGTCGGTGGCGGCGGCCAGCGCGCCGTGTGCGCGGCGCTGGTCGGCTGGCGTGGCGGCCCGGTAGACGGCAGCTCCAGCAGCGCCAGGGGTTGCCACGCGCCTCGGCGACGATCCAGTCGCGCACCCGGTCGTTCAGCGGTGCGCGGACCGCGGCTGCCAGCAGCGCCCGGGCGTCGGTCTCGCCGAGTCCATCCAGCCGTGGCTCCGGCAGTCCGGCGAACACGAACCGCGTCTCAGACTCCACTCCGACCGAGTACTGCACCCGGAACCCCGATGCGGCCGCCGCAGTGTCGCGGGCGTGCTCCAGGATCGCGGTCTCTCCGATGCCGCTTCCCCGCGCACCACAATTGCCCCGCTGCGTCCGGCCTGTGCCTGGAGCGAGAGATGTTCGATGGCCACGCGCTCTGCAGGCCGGCCCAGGAGGTCGGCCAGTTTCGCTCGCACCCGAGGCTGGGAAGAGTCCGACAGTGTCGGAGTAGGTAGTCGTCACCGATGCGAATCGCAATTGTTCGCGATGCCGGCCGCCTCTGCAAGGCCGCGTTCTCAACGCGGACGGATTGATGACTCGGATGCTCCAGGTCGAGACAGTCCTCGAGCAGGCGGCCTTCGTCGCTGGTCAACCGCGCACCAGCCGCCCAACCTGGCTGCCTCGCACAGACAGCGACCAGCTCGCTTGCGGCTGAGTGCGCTGACGGTGAGAGCTAAGGGGCTTATACCGATGCCAAGGTGCCGCCAGTGGCGGAAGCCTTGTGTCGAGACGAAAGGATCCGTGATGCCCGTCAGACCTGTCATCGAAGTCGACCAACTGAACGTCACCTACGGCGAGTTCCACGCCGTCAAGGATCTCTCGTTCCAGGTCGCGCGCGGGGAGCTCTACGCACTCTTTGGCACCGATGGTGCGGGCAAGACCTCGACCCTGGAGGTCATCGAGGGCCACCGGACGGCGTCGGCGGGCACGGTGCGCGTGTTCGGCAAGAGCCCCACGGACCGGCGCGCGGTGCGTCCTTCTGCCCGGAGGCTCGGCTACCGAGCTGATCGTCAACGCCTGAAACGGCGGGGTTCCACTGGCCGACTCCATGCTCCTGCTGGCTCCGGCCTTGGTCTGGGTGACGGTGGCGATTGTGCTGGCCGCGCGGATGTTCCGCTGGGAGCCCGTCGATAAGCGCCGCGACACGACAACGACGTCCAGCGCGGACACAACTTAGAAGTTCACGACAACAGAAGGTAAACGATCATGGGATTCATCGCCGTCGGGAACGAGAACAGTACCCCGATCGAGCTGTACTACGAGGATCAGGGCACAGGTCAGCCGGTTGTCCTCATCCATGGGTATCCGCTGAACGGCCACAGCTGGGAGCTTCAGACGCGTGAGCTGCTTGCTGCCGGGTACCGGGTGATCACCTACGACCGTCGTGGCTTCGGGCGCTCGTCGAAGGTAGGTTCCGGCTACGACTACGACACGTTCGCGGCCGATCTGAACACCGTGCTGGAGACGCTCGACCTGCGCGACGTCGTCCTGGTCGGGTTCTCGATGGGCACTGGTGAGCTGGCCCGCTACGTCTCGCGGTACGGCCACCAGCGGGTGGCGAAGCTGGCGTTCCTCGCCTCACTCGAACCGTTCCTGGTCGAGCATGACGACAACCCCGGGGGCCTGCCGCAGAAGGTGTTCGACGGGATCGAGGCCGCGGCGAAGGGTGACCGCTACGCCTGGTACACGCAGTTCTTCTCGGACTTCTACAACCTCGACGAGAACCTTGGCAGCCGGATCAGCCAGGAGGCTGTCACCGGCAGCTGGAACGTCGCCGTCTCCAGCGCGCCGGTGGCGGCCTACGCCGTCGTGTCTTCTTGGATCGAGGACTTCCGCGCCGACGTCGAGGCGGTCCGTGCCAGCGGCAAGCCGGCCCTGATCCTGCACGGCACCGCGGACAACATCCTCCCGATCGACGCTACCGCCCGGCGCTTTCGCCAGGGCCTGCCCGAGGCCGAGTACGTCGAGATCGAAGGCGCCCCACACGGGCTGCTCTGGACCCACGCCGACGAGGTCAACGCCGCCCTGCGCACCTTCCTCGGCTGAGCTGACGGAAAGGACACCGCGCGGAAAAGAACTACGAACAAGGAACGACAATGGGCGAGAAACCGATGTCGGTACGGGACGATCTTCTCATCGTCGACGACCTCATGCTGCTCCTGATGGACGACGACGGCGTTTCCATCCAGGCAGCGGGCACCCTGCACTACGCGCTTGGCGGCGCGGTGCTCACCGAGCTTGCGCTGCTCGGTCGGATCCAGACCCACGACTCCGGGGTGCTGAACGGCCCGCGGGTCACCCCGTCGGGCGCGGGTCCGCTGCCCGACCCGCTGCTGCAGTCGGCCTACGACACCATCGCCGAGAAGACCCAGCGGGTGCAGCCGCTGCTCGTCACGCTCGGCGCCGATCTGTGGCGGGTGGTGCTCGACCGGCTCGTGGACCGCGGCCTGCTACATCCTGTACGTCCTGAGGAGGCGCAGCTGCGAGCGCGGATCCGCCGGATCCTGGAGGACGGCGAAGCCCCGGATCCCCGCACTGCGGCGATCATCGGGCTGCTCTTCGCCAGCGGCGCCATACCCTCGCTGCGACCCCCGCTGCCCTGGACGTCGACGACGGTGACCCGGGCCAGCGAGATCGGACGCGGCCATTGGGGATCCCAGGCGGTCGCCACCGCAGTGACTCGCACCGCGGCGGCGATCGTCGCCGCCAGTGCCGCCCGCCAGCGTGGCGACTACCACCAGGTGAGCGCCCAGGTGGACTCAGACGACCCCGGCTCCACGCCGCCGCTGTCGTACCTCGTCCACGTTATGGGGCACGCCTGGCCGGGCCCTGCCGGCGACGGACTCTTCATCGATCGCGCCGGCCCGGACGCCAGCGCCATCATCTGGGACTTCGCCCAACGCCACCCGAAAGGATCACCGGCGTAATTCCATGGCCTGCCACATCCTGCCCGTGTGAACAGATGTATTGAATAGGAGCTAGATGCATGGCAACGATCGCAATCGTGGGATTCGGCGACATGGGCGAACAGATGGCGCCTCATCTCCTCGCCGCCGGACATCAAGTGCGAGTATCTGATATCGCGGACTCCCGGCTCGAAGCAGCTAGGCGCATGGGGACGACCGCAGTCGCGTCGGCCGCAGAAGCGGCGCGGGGCGCTGACGTGATCTTCGGCCTCGTGATGTCGAATGACATCCCGACCGCCTACCTGGGCAACGATGGAATACTCGCCGGCGCTGAGCCTGGTGCATCAGTGCTGATCTGCTCGACCACCACCCGACCAGTCATTGAACAGGTCCACGCGGCGGCACCCAGCGGAGTGGTCGTGCTCGACTCGCCCATCGTTGGCGGTGTGAAATACGCGCGCGAGCGGGCGATCACGTTCCTGGTCGGCGGATCGGCCGACGATTTCGAGCGGGTGAAGTCGGTGCTCGATGATCTCGGCAGATCCCGGCACGTGGGTGAGTTCGGTGCGGGCGTGGACTACAAGCTGATCACCAACGTAGCCATCATGGCCGCGGAGGTGGGGCTACGCGAGGCGCTGGACCTCGCGGACATTCTCGGGCGAGACTACGCGACCTCGTTGGAGTTTATGGCGGTAGGGCCTATGAAGGCCGTCGTGGAGCGTGCTCTGGACGTCAGCAACCCTCGGCCGCTACGTCGCTCTGCCGAGGACGACGACACGCTGCTGTCTGCCGTCGATGACCCGGCCAGGTTGCTACCGATCTCCATTGCGGGCCGGCAGCGACTGTGGGAGGCGGTCAATGTCGATCCGGAATTCGAACCCGACTTCGTGGACCTGACGCGCAAGACCACCTCGCGCGCCACCAGCATCCGCTCTTAGGCGAGCAGAAGCATCAGAGGAGATCACGTGTGAATACCGTGCCGACCAGCAAGAAGATCGGTCCTGAACCGATCCGCGACCCCGATTCCGACCCCCTCTTGACACCGCAGAACTGCGCCATTGCGTTCATCGACTATCAGGAGGGTCAGTACGCCACAGTCGGTTCCGCCAGCCGGGAGGAGATCGACCTCGGTGTGGTGACGCTGGCGCAGCTGGCGCGAGCTTATGAGATTCCGACGGTCGTGAGCACCGTGGCGGTGGGAATGGGCGTGAACAAGCCGACCATCGATGAGATCACTCGTGAACTACCCGGCATCACCGAAATCGACCGGACGGGTGTCAATTCCTGGGAGGATGCGGACTTTCGGACCGCGATCGAGGCCACGGGACGCAAGAAGATCGTGATGGCCGGCCTGTGGACAGAGGTTTGTCTCGCGTTCCCAGCCCTGGACATGCTCTTGGAGGGCTACGAGATCTACCCCGTGATCGATGCCGTTGGAGGCGTTTCAGCGGTCACCCACCAGACAGCCATCGACCGTATGCTTCAGGCTGGGGCGCAGCCGATCACCTCGCTGGCGTTCGGCTGTGAGCTCATGCGCAACTGGGCCGGCTCGGACGCTGACCGGTACCGGACCATCATCAACGACTACTTCCGCCGCAAGCGTGAAGCAGGGCAGTCCGCAGGCGACCTTTTCTCCTAGGCCGTGTTTCACCAGTGGGCTGTGCCGACCCGGATTTGATCACCGTGGCGTGTCGGTGATCGATAGACGGCGAGGTCTCCGGTAGATGGTTCTTCGACCAAGAAGACCTGAACACCGCAGACCTCGTGACCAGCGTTGCGGCAACGAGGCGGCACTCTCCTGGCGGGACGTGCCGGAATGCTACGGACCCTGGCAGCCGGTGTACGGGCTGTTCCGCCGGTGGCAGCGTGACGGCACGTGGCGGCGGATCGTGGCCGGGTTGCAGCCAGCGCAGACGCAGGACCAGTATCTCGAAAGGACACCAAATGATTCAAGAAATCCATGACAACACCGGTGCATCTGCATCGGTAAGTCTCAATAAAACTCGCCCGATCGGCACCTACACGGTTAACCTCGCTGAGGGATTACCCGTCGGCCGGGTGGACTTCGTCGACTCCCCCGAGGTGGATGGTGAGCGAATCGTTTTCCACACCGAAGTAGACCGAAAGTTCGGTGGACGGGGCCTGGCCGGGCTGCTGGTCCGCGAGGTGCTCGCGGACAGCATTCGCACGAGTGTCACCATCGTTCCGCTGTGCCCGCTGTTTGCGGGCCATTTGAAAAGGCATGGCGACGAGTTCGTCGCGGATGGCGGCAAGTTCCGTCCGCCGACACCTGCCGACATCGCGCTCGTCAGGCGTGCTACGAAGCTCCACGTCTCTTTTCCGCGATGAGGGTGCAGGGAGGATCACCAATGACCGCGCACACGATCAGCGAGCAGCGGACCAGACCGTCCGCCGCACAGAAGCTCGACCCGCGCCCGCCCACCGACAGGGCCGCCGACCTGCTCCATGCGATGGCCACGCTGCCCGCCGACCACCTGTCGCGCCCCGCGCTGCGCGACCGAGCCATCGAGGCGTGGCTGCCGCTCGCCAACTACCTCGCCAGGTGGTACGGCGGCCGGGGCGAGCCCACCGACGACTTGGCACAGACCGCCGCGGTCGGCCTGGTCAAGGCGATCGACAAGTTCGACCCTTCGCGCGGCGTGGGTTTCGCCGGCTACGCCATCCCGACCATCATCGGTGAGCTCAAGCGGCACTTCCGCGACCGCACCTGGGACGTCCGGGTGCCCCGCCGCCTTCAGGAGCTGCGGCTGGCCATCTTCGACGCCAACAGTTCGCTGTTGCAGGCCCTGGGCCGTTCGCCGACGGTCGCCGACATCGCCGCCTACCTCAAGATCACCGAGGAGGAGGTCCTGGAGGGTCTGGAGGGCGCCCGCGCGTACAACGCGGTGTCCCTCTCCACCCCCACCGGCGACGGCGACCGGGCCACCGAGCTGGGTGACCTGCTCGGCGATGAGGATGGCGAGTTCGAGCTGGCCGAGCTGCGGGTCGTCCTGGGCCCGGCGCTGGCCACGCTCGACGAACGCGAGCAGCGGATCCTCACGCTGCGCTTCTACGGCAACCTGGCCCAGTCGCAGATCGCCGAGCAGATCGGCGTGTCCCAGACGCACGTGTCCCGGTTGCTGGCCCGGACCCTTACCAAGCTGCGCGGGCAGTTGGACGGGACGTACTAGTGTCGCGTAATTGAGATCTTTTACGTGGCTTGGTGTTACTTCATCCTGGTTGACTTGGGCTCGTGGCGTTGACGCAGCAGCAGCGGGTTGAGCTGTCCAGTCTGGTGGGTGACCGGCGGGTGG
>NZ_JBHSBN010000044.1:0-28541 GCF_042650605.1 Micromonospora zhanjiangensis
ACTGCGCCGCCGCCGCCCCCAACGTCGACGCCGCACTCGCCGGCCCGGCGAACACCAACGTCACACCCGCCGCGGTCACCGCCGCCGCAGTGACTGACATCAACGCGATCACCGGCCGACGGGACCGACCCGTTCCGGTACCGCTCGAAATCTTCATGATCTTGCCACCTCTCGCACAGGGGATCGGGCGAACCCCGACGGGCGGATCGTCAGGATGAGAACCGGGTGGGCGGCGAGCTCGACGCGCGGGATCCCGCGTCCGGGCGCCGGGCTACGGTGTTGCCCCACCGACGGACCGGGACCGGTCCGCTCGCCCGTCCAGTTGTTAACGACAACATCTCCCCGACCAGTGGCAGTGGCCATCCGGACAGAGATGCCGAGAACGTTAACATTGATACATCTAAATTATCAACGAGTCTCGGCCGATCCGGGGGCCGGCCGGTTGATCACCAGAAACCACGCGCCACACCTCGTGGGCGAGGTCGGTTGACCACCCGGGGCACGTCCCGCCCCCGCCCCCACCGGCCGCCGTCCGGGACCCCGGAGAGACGGGTTGACCTGCGTCGATGCGGTGCACCAGGCGGAACGTCCGGCATGTTACCCAAGCGTTACGTAATGCGCCGTTGACCCTCCGATTGTTAGCGATAACACTGGGCGTCGCCGGCGTTGCCAGCCCCTGTCCGGCAGGTGCGGGATCCCCCCGTTCGACGTACCTGCCAGATCACCCGATGGGCGGCCCCCGACGCCGCGAGGACAACCGGTCGCGTGGGATCCGGCCGGCCATATCTGCGGCATCAGGATGGGGAGGACAGCAGATGAAGTTCGTACGGCTTTCGGCCGCGGCCGGCGCCGTGCTGCTCGCGGCGGCACTGACCGCCTGCGGGTCCAGCACCAAGTCCGGCGACAAGGAGGGTGACTCCGGCTCCAACGCCGGTGCGTTGGTCGGTGTCACCATGCCGACCAAGTCATCCGAGCGTTGGGTGCACGACGGCGACAACCTGCGGACCGCCCTGGAGAAGCTCGGCTACAAGGTGGACCTCCAGTACGCGGAGGACGACATCCCCACCCAGGCCAACCAGGTCGAGAACCAGATCACCAAGGGCGCGAAGCTGCTCATCATCGCCTCCATCGACGGCACGACGCTCTCCACGCAGCTCCAGCAGGCCGCGGACAAGAAGGTCAAGGTGATCGCCTACGACCGGCTGATCCGCAACAGCCCCAACGTCGACTACTACACCACCTTCGACAACTTCAAGGTCGGCGTGCAGCAGGCCACCTCGCTACTGGTGGGCCTGAAGCTGAAGAACGCCGACGGCTCCGACGGCACGGCCAAGGGCCCGTTCAACGTCGAGCTGTTCGCCGGCTCGCCGGACGACAACAACGCCACGTTCTTCTACAACGGCGCGATGTCGGTCCTGCAGCCGTACATCGACAAGGGCACGCTGGTGGTCAAGAGCGGCCAGAAGGACTTCAAGACCATCGCGATCCTGCGCTGGAAGGCGGAGACCGCCCAGGCCCGGATGGAGGACCTGCTCACCAAGACCTACAGCGGTGGCGCCAAGGTCGACGGCGTGCTCTCGCCGTACGACGGGCTGTCCATCGGCATCCTGTCCGCGCTGCGGAGCAACGGCTACGGGACGAAGGGCCAGCCGTACCCGGTGGTCACCGGGCAGGACGCCGAACTGACCTCGGTCAAGTCGATCGTCAAGGGCGAGCAGTACTCCACCATCTTCAAGGACCTGCGCAAGCTCGCCAGCGAGACCGCGAAGATGGCCGACCAGGTGCTGAAGGGCCAGAAGCCCGAGGTCAACAACGAGAAGGACTACGAGAACGGCAACAAGATCGTTCCCACGTACCTGTTGCAGCCGGTGATCGTCGACAAGACGAACTACCAGAAGGAACTCATCGAATCCGGCTACCTCACCCAGTCGCAGCTGACGTCCTAGACCGGACGGGGGTCGGTCTCCCCGGGCGTCCACCGCCCGGGGAGACCGACCCGACTCATACGTACGCCCGTGACCGGCCCGGCGAAGAGAGCAAGACATGACCGACCACATCCTCCGGATGCACGGCATCACCAAGACGTTCCCGGGCGTCGCCGCGCTCTCGGACGTCTCGTTGTCCGTCCGTCGGGGCGAGATTCACGCGATCTGCGGCGAGAACGGCGCCGGCAAGTCGACCCTGATGAAGGTGTTGTCCGGGGTCTACCCGCACGGCGGCCACGACGGCACGATCGAGTTCGACGGGCAGCCCTGCGAGTTCCACAACATCCGGGACAGCGAACAGCGCGGCATCGTCATCATCCACCAGGAGCTGGCCCTGTGCCCGCAGTTGTCCATCGCGGAGAACATCTTCCTCGGCAACGAGCGGGCCGGCCGTGGACTGATCGACTGGCACCGCACCAATCACGAGGCGGCCGAGTTGCTCGACCGGGTCGGCCTGCGGGAGAACCCGGTGACCCCGGTGCTCGACATCGGCGTCGGCAAGCAGCAACTGGTCGAGATCGCGAAGGCGCTGTCCAAGAAGGTCCGCCTGCTCATCCTCGACGAGCCGACCGCCGCGCTGAACGACGACGACTCCGCGCACCTGCTCAACCTGCTGCGCGGGCTGCGCGACGAGGGCATCACCTGCGTGATCATCTCGCACAAGCTGAATGAGATCGCCGCGATCGCCGACTCGATCAGCATCCTGCGCGACGGTCGGATGATCGAGACGCTGGACATGCACACGGACGAGGTGACCGAGGACCGGATCATCTCCGGGATGGTGGGCCGCGACCTGGACCACCGGTTCCCGCCGCACGAGCCGACCATCGGCGACGAGGTTTTCCGGATCGAGAACTGGACGGTGCACAGCCCGACCCAGCGCGGCCGGACCGTGGTCTCGGACGCCAGCCTCTTCCTGCGGCGCGGAGAGATCGTCGGGCTGGCCGGGCTGATGGGTGCCGGCCGGACCGAGTTGGCGATGAGCGTCTTCGGCCGGGCCTACGGCACCGGCATCTCCGGCCGGATCATCAAGGACGGCAAGGAGATCAAGCTGAACTCGGTCACCGACGCGATCGAGCACGGCATCGCGTACGTGACCGAGGACCGCAAGCGGTACGGCCTGAACCTGATCGAGGACATCAAGCGCAACGTCTCGGCGGCCGGCCTGCGCCGGCTCGCGAAGCGCGGCTGGGTGGACGGCAACGAGGAGTTCCGGGTGGCCGAGGACTACCGGCGCAACCTGGGCATCAAGGCGCCGAGCGTGCTCAGCGTCACCGGCAAGCTCAGCGGCGGCAACCAGCAGAAGGTCGTGCTGGGCAAGTGGATCTTCACCGACCCGGACGTGCTGATCCTCGACGAACCGACCCGCGGCATCGACGTGGGCGCCAAGTACGAGATCTACACGATCATCAACCGACTGGCCGACGAGGGCAAGGCGGTGCTGGTCATCTCGTCGGAGTTGCCCGAACTGCTGGGCCTCTGCGACCGCATCTACACGCTCGCCGCAGGCCGGACGACCGGAGTGGTCGACCGGGCCGACGCGACCCAGGAACGCCTCATGCAGTTGATGACCCAGGGAACAGGAGTGGCCCCGCGATGAGCAGCGTCGCACCCACGAACAGCACGGTTCCGGTCGAGTCGCCCGAGCTCGCCGGGCCGGTGGAACCGGACGGCGGTCCGCGCCGGCGGCTGTCGGTGAACCTCCGGCAGAGCGGCATCTACGTCGCCTTCGCGTTGATCGTCGCGCTTTTCGCGGTGCTCACCGACGGCGCGCTGCTGGAACCGCAGAACATCTCCAACATCATCGTGCAGAACTCGTACGTCCTGGTGCTGGCCATCGGCATGATCCTGATCATCATCGCCGGGCACATCGACCTGTCGGTCGGCTCGGTGATGGGGGTGACCGGCGCGGTGGCCGCCGTGCTGATGGTCAACCTGCACGTGCCCTGGCCGCTGGCACTGCTGCTCACGCTGCTCACCGGCGCGGCGATCGGCGCCTGGCAGGGCTACTGGATCGCCTACTTCGGCATCCCCGCGTTCATCGTGACCCTGGCCGGCATGCTGCTGTTCCGCGCGCTGACCCTGACCACGCTCGGCAACCAGGGCATCGGCCCGTTCCCGGACCCGGTACGAACCCTCGCCAACGGCTTCACCGGTAGTTATCTGGGCAACATCGGGCTCGGCCCGCTGGACGGCGCGGACCTGTTCAGCCTGCTGGTCGGCGTGGTCGTGGTGGCCGGCCTGGTGCTGCAGCGGTGGCGGGACCGGACGGCCCGGCTCGGCTACCGGCAGACCGTCGAACCGCTGCCGGTGTTCGTGCTGAAGCTGGCGCTGGCGGCCGCGGTCATCCTGACCGTGGTGGTGCAGCTCGCCCGGTTCAAGAACCTGCCGTGGGTGCTGGTGCTGCTGGCCGTACTGGTGCTGGGGTACTCGGTGCTCACCAACCGGGCCGTGTTCGGACGGTGGATCTACGCGGTCGGCGGCAACCTGCAGGCGGCCACCCTCTCCGGGGTGAAGGTCCGGTCGGTGGCCTTCTGGATCTTCGTGAACATGGGCGTGCTCTCCGCGCTGGCCGGGATCATCTCCGCCGGCCGGCTCAACCTGGCCGGACCGACCGCGGGCAACGCGGCCGAGCTGGACGCCATCGCGGCGGCCTTCATCGGCGGCGCCGCCGTGCAGGGCGGCGTCGGCAAGGTGGTGGGCGCGATCACCGGCGGCCTCATCATGGGTGTGATCAACAACGGCATGTCGCTGATCGGCGCGCCGAGCGACCGGGTCATGCTGGTCAAGGGCGTGGTGTTGCTGGCCGCGGTGGCCTTCGACGTCTGGTCGAAGCGCCGCGCGGGCCTGGTCAACCGCTGACCGCCGCGACGGGGCCCGGCCATCGGGGTCGGGCCCCGTCTCCTGTCCGGCCCCTACCCCGCGGGATGATCCGGATGCTGCTCCGTCACCTACTCCGGACGCCCCCGGCAGCGGGGTGGGTGCCGTCGACCCGCAGCCGGTAGCCCCGCTTGACCACGGTCTCGACGTAGCGGGACGAGCCGAGGGCCGCCCGCAGTCGCACCACGGCCATGTCCACGGCGTGACCGTCGGCGGCCCGGGGCAACGCCGCGGCCAGGTCGGCCCGGGACACCACCGCCCCGGGCCGGTCCGCGAGCGCGGTCAGGATCGCCATGGTGGCCGGGGCGAGCAGCCGGACGGCGCCGTCGACCAGCACCGCGTGCCCGCGCAGTTCCAGCTCGGTGCCGGCGACCGGGAGCCGGCGGGCCCGCCGGGGCAGCTCGTCGGTGACGGCCCGGACCAGGGCGCCCAGTCGGGCCCGCTCGGGCACCAGGGTCGGCACCCCGGCGGTCCGCAGCGGCGCCGCGGTGACCGGCCCGACGCAGGCGGCCAGCACCCGATCGGTGAACAGCTCCGTGGCCGCCGTCCCGGCCACCTCCAGCAGCGTCCGCACGGCCGGGGCGCTGGTGAAGGTCACCGCGTCGACCTGGCCGGCGAGGATCTGCCCGACCAGCCGGCGGAGCGGGCCGACGTCGGCCGGCGCCGCCCACCGGTACACCGGAACCTCCACCACCTCCGCCCCGGCCGTCCGCAGCGCCGTCACGAACTCCTCCTGCGGGCCGCCGTGCAACTGGACGGCGACCCGCCGGCCGGCCACCCCCTCGGCGAGCAGTTCGCGCAGGATCTCCTCGCACGACTCGGTCGGCGCCGCCCACTCCTCGCTGAGCCCGGCGGCCCGGATCGCGCCGCACGGCTTGGCCCCCCGGGCGTACAGCCGGGCCCGGTCCAGGCCGCCCCGCAGCGGCTCACCGACGCCCCACCCCTCGGCCGCCTCCAGCCAGCCCCGGAAGCCGATGCCGGTGGTGACAACGACGGTGTCCGGCGGCCGGCGCAGGCACTCCTCGGTGGCCTGCCGCAGGGCCACGTCGTCGCGCAGCGGCACGATGGTGATCGCCGGGGCGGTGACCACCCGGGCGCCCCGGCGTTCGAGCAGGGTCCGCAGCTCCGCGCTCCGGCGGTCGGCGGTGACGGCCACCGTGAACCCGGTCAACGGTGCCGGTTCATCGGCCGTCCGGCCGGCGGCGGTCACCGGACCGCCACCTCCACCAGGCCGCCCCGGACCCGCGCCGGATACACCGGCACGGCCACGTCGGGCACGTCCAGGCAGTGCCCGGTGTCCAGGTCGTACGCCTGCTTGTGCATCGGGGACGCGACCACCGCCCGGTCACCACGGGTGCCGACGATGCCCCGGGACAGCACGTACGCGCCGGAGAGCGGGTCGTGGTTCCCGATCGCCCGTACCCCGTCGTCGTGCAGCCGGAAGACCGCCACCTGCGTGCCGTCCAGCAGCGCGGCGGCACCCCGCTCGGGCAACAGGTCGGCCAGCCGGCAGACGGTGACCCAGCGGGTCGTACCGGCGACCGGACCGGCCGCGGTCGGCGCGACAGACACGGTCGGCGCGGGAGACACGGTCGGCGCGGTGCCCGCCGCGGACGCCGGGGTCATCGCCGCACCGCCGGCAGGCCGAGGGCGACCGGACCGCCGGCGGGTACCGGCTGGTTTCGTTCGACGGCGAACGAGATGGACGGGTCGGGTGTGCCGGGCTCGTTGACGAACGAGACGAACCGGCGCAGCTTCTCCGGATCGTCCAGCACCGCCCGCCACTCGTCGGCGTACGAGCCGATGTGCCGTTCCATCGCGGCGTCCAGGTCGGCACAGATGCCCAGGCTGTCGTCCACGACGACGGCCCGCAGGTGCTCCAGCCCGCCGTCCATCGCCTCCAGCCAGGCGGAGGTGCGTTGCAGCCGGTCGGCGGTGCGGATGTAGTACATCAGGTAACGGTCGATGGTCCGGATCAACTCCTCGGTGTCCAGGTCGGAACGGAACAGCTCGGCGTGCCGGGGGCGGAACCCGCCGTTGCCGCCGACGTAGAGGTTCCAGCCGGTCTCGGTGGCGATGACGCCGAAGTCCTTGCCACGCGCCTCGGCGCACTCCCGGGCACAGCCGGAGACCGCCGCCTTTATCTTGTGCGGCGAGCGCAGGCCGCGGTAGCGCAGTTCGAGGGCCACGGCCAACCCCACCGAGTCCTGTACGCCGTACCGGCACCAGGCCGAGCCGACACACGACTTCACCGTGCGCAGCGCCTTGCCGTACGCGTGCCCGGACTCGAAGCCCGCGTCCACCAGCCGGCGCCAGATCGCCGGCAACTGCTCCACCCGGGCCCCGAACAGGTCGATCCGCTGACCGCCGGTGATCTTCGTGTAGAGCCCGAAGTCGCGGGCCACCTCGCCGATCACGATGAGCCGGTCCGGGGTGATCTCCCCGCCGGGTATCCGGGGCACCACCGAGTAGGTGCCGTCGCGCTGGATGTTGGCCAGGAAGTGGTCGTTGGTGTCCTGCAGGGCGGCCTGTTCGCCGTCCAGCACGTGGCCGTTGCCCAGCGAGGCCAGGATCGAGGCCACGGCCGGCTTGCAGATGTCGCAGCCACGGCCGGTGCCGTAGCCGGCCACCAGCTCGGAGAAGGTCCCAATGCCGCGTATCCGGATCAGGTCGAACAGCTCCTGCCGGGAGTGCTCGAAGTGCTCGCACAGCGCGCGGGACTGCGCCACGCCGGCCTCGTCCAGCAGCGTACGCAGCAGCGGCACGCACGATCCGCAGGTGGTGCCGGCCCGGGTGCACGCCTTCAGGCAGCCCACGTCCGCGCACCCGCCGCCGATCGCGGCCAGCACCTGGTCCTTGCTGACCGCGTTGCAGCTGCACACCTGGGCCGACCCGGACAGCGTCACCGCGGGCGCGCCCGCGGACAGGAAGTCGGCCAGCTTGCCGGGCACCGGCCCGCCGACCGCCGACCGCAGCGCCGGGTACGCCGACACGTCGCCGACCAGGATCCCGCCGAGCAGCGTCCGGGCGTCGTCGGTGAGCACCAGCTTGGCGTAGATGCCGCTGGCCGGGTCGGCGTACACCACGTCCAGCGGGCCGGTGGTGGCGCCGAAGCTGCCCACGTCCACGCCGAGCAGTTTGAGCTTGGTGGAGGTGTCCGCGCCGCCGAACCGGGCGTCCCCGTCGAGCAGCCGGTCCACCACCACGTCCGCCATCGCGTACCCGGGGGCGACCAGGCCGTAGCAGCGGCCGTCCACCGCCGCGACCTCGCCGATCGCGTAGACCCGCTCGTCGGCCGTGCGGCAGGTGTCGTCCACCAGCACGCCGCCGCGCTCACCCAGCGGCAGCCCGGCCGCCCGGGCCAGCTCGTCGCGGGGCCGGACGCCGGCGGCGAAGACCACCAGGTCGGTGTCGAGGGTCAGGTCGGTGGCGGTGGACACCCGCAGCCGGCCGTCGTGGTCGGTGACGCCGGTGACGCCGGTGCCGCAGTGCACCGCGATGTCCAGCTCCTCGATCCGCCGCCGCAGCATCCCGCCGCCACCCTGGTCGACCTGCATCGGCATCAGGTGCGGGGCGAACTCCACCACCGAGGTACGCAGGCCCAGCAGACGCAGCGCGTTGGCCGCCTCCAGGCCGAGCAGCCCGCCGCCGACCACGGTGCCGGTGGTCCGGCCGGCCGCGTACGCCCGCAGCGCCGCCAGGTCGTCCAGCGTGCGGTAGACGAAGCAGCCGGGCCGGTCGGTGCCCGGCACCGGCGGTACGAACGGCCGCGACCCGGTCGCCAGCACCAACACGTCGTACGGGTACGTCCCGGCCGCCGTGTGGACCACCCGGGCCTCCCGGTCGACCTCCGTCGCCGGCTCGCCGAGCCGCAGGTCCACCCCCGCAGGTACGCCCAGCGGGGCGAGGGTCAGCTCCTCCGCGCTGACGCCCTCGAACCAGGCCGACAGGCGGACCCGGTCGTAGGCCCGCCGGTTCTCCTCGGCCAGCACCGTGACCGACCAGCGCCGGTCGACGTCCCGGGCGGCGAGGGCCTCGATGAACCGCTGCCCCACCATGCCGTTCCCGATCACCACGAGTCTCATTGGAAACTCACCTCCTCGTTGGATTCCGCTCGGCTCGTCACCTCTCCCGGCTCGGTCGACTCCGCCGACGCGAGCCAGTCGACGATGCCGGTCACCGCGTCCCGGCAGCTGCCGCAGCCGGTGGTGGCGCGGGTGGCCGCCACGATCTCCGGGACCGTCCGGGCACCGGCCCGCCAGCCCGCCGTGATCGCCGCCTTGGAGACCGAGTTGCACCGGCAGACCACCGCCTGGGCGGGCAGGAACGCCGGCGTCTCGGCCCGGGTCGGCGCGGCGGCGCCGAACGACCGGCCGAGCAGCAGCGACCGCCGGTCCGCCGGCACCTCGGCGTCCCGGTCGAACAGCTGCACGACCGTGCCGACGCTCGGGTTCTCGCCCAGCAGCACCGCACCGGCCAGCCGGTCGTCGCGGATCACCAGCCGGGCGTACGTGCCCCGGGCCGGGTCGGCGAAGCTGACCACCTCGGCGTCCGGGTGGTCGGCGGTCACCGAACCCATCGCGGCGACGTCCAGCCCGGCCGCCTTGAGCCGGGTGACGGGTCGGGTGCCGCGGTAGCGGGCGGCGCCGCCGGTGAGCCGGTCGGCCACCGTGGCGGCCTGTTCCCAGGCCGGCGCGACCAGCCCGTACACCGTGCCGTCGTGCTCGGCGCAGTCGCCGATCGCGTACACGTCCGGATCGCTGGTCCGCAGCGCGTCGTCGACCAGCACGCCGTGCCGCACGGCCAGCCCGGCCGCCCGGGCCAGGGCGGTGTCCGGCCGGACCCCGCAGGCCAGCACCAGCAGGTCGGCCGGGACGGTGCCGCCGTCGGCGAGGTCGAGCGCGGTGCCGGTCCAGCCGACCGCGCGGGCACCGAGCCGGACCCGCACGCCGAGCCGGCCGAGCACCCGGGCGAGCACCGCGCCGCCGTCCGGGTCGAGCTGCCGATCCATCGGGTACGACCCGGCGTGCACCACGGTCACGTCCAGTCCCCGGCCGGCGAGCCCGCGGGCGGCCTCCAGGCCGAGCAGCCCGCCACCCAGCACGACGGCGGTCCGGGCGGTGGCCGCCCCGGCCAGGATGCCCCGACAGTCGTCGAGGGTGCGGAAGACGTACACGTTGTCGGCGTCCAGGCCGGACAGCGGCGGGTCGACCGCGCGGGCCCCGGTGGCCAGCACGAGGGCGTCGTACTCGACCGCCTCGTCGGCGGTGACCACCACCCGGCGGGCCAGGTCGACGGCGGTGACCGGGGTGCCGAGCCGGACGTCCATCCCGGCCGGCGGCGCGGCCATCGCCAGGTCGTCCTCGGTCACCCGCCCGGCCAGCAGCGTCGACAGCATGAGCCGGTTGTACGGCGCGTGCCGCTCGGCGCCGAAGACGGTGACCTTGACGTCCCGGTCCCGCGCGTGCAGCTCGGTGGCCACCCGCGCACCGGCCATCCCGCACCCCACCACCACAGCCCTCACGCCGGCCGCCCCGCGCCCACGACCGGGTCGCCCGCCGTTCGCGGCCCCGACCCGCCCGCCGGGGCACCCGCCGCCCGGGGCCGCACGCGGGTCAGGCGGGCGGCGGCGAGCTTGAACTCGGGCATCCGGGAGGTCGGATCGAGGGCGTCACCGGTCAGCGTGTTGGCCCGGCCCGGCCCGGCGTAGTGGAACGGCATGAAGACGGTGTCCGGGCGGATCGTCGTGCTGAGCCGGGCCGGCGCGACCGCGGTGCCGCGCCGGGTGCTGATCTCGACCGGTTCGCCGTCGGCGATGCCCAGCCGGTCGGCCAGTTCGGTGTGCAGCTCCACGTACGGCCCACCGGGCAGCGCGGCGATCCGGCGGGTCTGCGCGCCGGACTGGTACTGGGTCAGTTGCCGCCCGGTGGTGAGGTAGAGCGGGTACTCGTCGTCCGGCAGCTCACCCGGCGCCCGGTGGTCGACCGGCACGAACCGGGCCCGGCCGTCCGGGGTGGCGAACCGGTCGAGGAACATCCGTGGCGTGCCCGGGTGCTCGGGCGTGGGGCACGGCCAGAACACCCCGCCCTCGGCGTCGATCCGCTCGTAGCTGATCCCCGCGTAGTCGGCCGGGCCGCCCGCGCTGGCCCGGCGCAGTTCGTCGAAGACCACCCGCGGGTCGGCGCTGGTCGGCGCGCCGAGCCGGCCGGACAGCTCGGCCAGCACGGCGAGATCGGTGCGGACCGACCCGGGCGGCGGGCGTAACCGGCGCCGGCGGATCACCCGGCCCTCCAGGTTGGTCATCGTGCCGTCCTCCTCGGCCCACTGGGCGGTGGGTAGTACCACGTCGGCCAGCTCGGCCGTCTCGGACCGCACCAGGTCGGCCACCACCAGCAGGTCCAGGGCGCACAGCCGGTCGGTCACGGTGGCGGCCCGGGGCGCCGACACCACCGGGTTGGAGCCGAACACCAGCAGCCCGCGGGCGCCGCTCGGCGTGCCGAGCGAGCTGAGCAACTCGTACGCGGACGGGCCGGGACCGGGCAGGTCGTCCGGGTGGACACCCCAGACGGCGGCCACGTGGGCGCGGGCCGCCGGGTCGTCGATCCGCCGGTAGCCCGGCAACTGGTCGGCCTTCTGCCCGTGCTCCCGGCCACCCTGGCCGTTGCCCTGCCCGGTGAGGCAGCCGTACCCGGAGCCCGGCCGGCCGGGCAGCCCGAGGGCGAGGGCCAGGTTGACGAACGCGGAGACCGTGTCGGTGCCGGTGCTGTGCTGCTCGGCGCCCCGGGCGGTCAGCACGACGGCCCGGTCGGCGTCGGCGAGCTGCCGGACGGTGGCGTACAGGTCGGCCACCGGCACGCCGGTGAGCCGTTCCACTCGGGCCGGCCACCACTGGGCCACCACCCGGCGTACCTCGTCGTAGCCGGTGGTCCGGGCGGCCACGTAGTCGGCGTCGACCAGGCCCTCCCCGATCGCGACGTGCAGCAGGCCGTTGGCCAGCACCAGGTCGGTGCCCGGGGTCGGTTGCAGGTGCAGGGCGGCCAGCCGGGCGGTCGCGCTGACCCGCGGGTCCACCACGATCAGGCGTCGGTCGGCGAGGTGCCGGACGAACGGCGGCATCGTCTCGGCCGGGTTGGCGCCGACCAGCAGTACGGTGTCGGCCGCGGCGATGTCGGCGACCGGGAACGGCAGTCCCCGGTCGAGGCCGAACGCCCGCAGGCCGGCCGCCGCGGCCGAGGACATGCAGAACCGCCCGTTGTAGTCGATGGTGCGGGTCCGCAGGGCCACCCGGGCGAACCGGCCCAGCGCGTACGCCTTCTCGTTGGTCAGGCCGCCGCCGCCGAACACGCCGACGGCGTCCCGCCCGTACCGCTGTTGCAGGTCACCGACGGCGGTGACGATCCGGTCGAGGGCCTCGTCCCAGCCGGCCGGGCGCAGCCGGCCGGCCGCACGGACCAGCGGGGTGGTCAGCCGGTCCGGGTGGGTCAGCAGGTCGGCGGCCGTCCAGCCCTTCTGGCACAGCCCGCCCCGGTTGGTGGGAAAGTCCCGGCCGGCCACGGTCACCGCGCCGGCCGCGCCGGTCCGGAGCGTCATCGCGCACTGCAGCGCGCAGTACGGGCAGTGGGTGTCCGCCGAGGTCATGTCGACGATGCTGCTCATCGCTGGTTTCCTCCCACGCAAAGGCGTGTTACGGGTCGGAAAAGGGGAGATCACCCCGCGGTCAGACCGCCGCCTCGGCCAGGCTGGGTGCCCGCCGGACCAGCACGGTGCGCAGGTAGAACCACCAGGTGACCACCAGGCAGACGGCGTAGCCGGCCAGGAAGACCAGCAGGGCCGCGTCGATGGATCCGGTCCGGGCGATCGACGTGCCGAAGCCGCGCGGGATGAGGAAACCGCCGAGCGCGCCGACCGCCGCCGCCAGGCCGATCACCGCGGCGGCCTCGGTACGGCCCCGGGTCGCCGCCTCGGGGGTGTCGCCCAACCGCTGGACGGCCCGGATCCGGAAGATCGCCGGGATCATCCGGTAGGTCGACCCGTTGCCGACCCCACTGGCCACGAAGAGGACCAGGAAGGCGGTGAGGAACGGCGCGAACCGGTGCGCGGTCAGCGCGGCGAGCACCCCGCCGACCCCGCCGGCCATCAGCAGGAAACTCGCGGCGGTGATCCGGGCGCCGCCGAACCGGTCGGCCAACCAACCGCCCGCGGGCCGGGTGAGCGACCCGACCAGGGGGCCCAGCGCGGCGTACAGCACGCCGGAGACCTCGGGGAACTCCGACTTGATCAGCAACGGCAGGGCGGCCGAGTAGCCGATGAACGACCCGAACGTACCGATGTAGAGGCCGGACATCACCCAGGTGTGCCGGTCGGTCAGCACGCTCATCTGCCGGCGCAGGGGTGCCCGGGAGACGCTGAGGTTGTCCATGAACAGCGCCGCGCACACCGTGGCGACCAGCACCGGCGCCAGCCACAGCAGGGGCGCGTTGGCCAGGTGCGGACCGGCGCCGGTGGCGCCGAGCACGGCGAACCCGACGGCCAGCGGTACGGCGAACTGGACGACGGCGACGCCGAGGTTGCCGCCGGCCGCGTTCAGGCCGAGCGCCACGCCCTTGTGCCGCTCCGGGTAGAAGTACGAGATGTTCGCCATCGACGAGGCGAAGTTGCCGCCGCCGAGCCCGGCGGTGGTCGCCGCCACCGCGAACATCCAGTACGGCGTGCCGGGGTTCAGTACGCAGGCCGCCATCAACCCGATCGGCAGGACGAGCAGCGCGGCCGACACGGTGGTCCAGTTACGGCCGCCGAACCGGGCCACCGCGAGCGTGTACGGGATGCGCATCACCGCCCCGACGAGGTTGGGCAGGGCCACCAGCCAGAAGAGCTGGTCGACCGAGAACCGGAAGCCGGCCGCGGGCAGGTGCACCGCGACCGCGCTCCAGAGCAGCCAGACGGAGAAGCCGAGGTGTTCGACGATGATCGACCAGACGAGGTTGCGGCGGGCCACCCGACGGCCGGTGTCCGCCCAGAACTTCTCGTCCTCCGGGTCCCAGTGCGAGATCCACCGCCCGGTGGCGGGCGGGGCGGCGGAGGTCTGGGCCGACAGCGTGGTTGTCATGCCCGGTACGGTCCGCACCGCACGTTGCGGTCCGATGACCGGGGACGTGCCGACGGTGTGAAATGGTCGTCACCACCGTCCGCCCGGCCCTGTGAGGGCACGGCCCGGGCCGCGCTGTCGGTCCCGCCTGTACCGCGACGCCGGTTCAGTGAACCTTTTTCAACCTGAACCGCGCGGTGCGCAAGCCGCGTCTTCGACCTCGGCCGACGCCGGAGCGCAAGAGGAGGTTGAAAAAGGTTCAGTCTTCGCGGACGCCGGCCGCCGGGACGGGGACGTCGGCGCCGAGCAGGCCCTCGGCCCGCAGCGCGGCCCAGAGCCCGGCCGGGATCGGCCGGTCCAGGTTGTCGACCGCGTCGGTCACCTGGTCGGGGCTCCGCATCCCCAGCAGCACGCTCGCGACCGCCGGATGGCCGAGCGGGAAGCGGGCCGCGGCGGCCCGCAGCGGTACGTCGTGCGCCGCGCAGAGTTCACCGATCCGCAGCGCCCGGGCCAGGGTCTCCGGCGGCGCCGGCCGGTAGTCGTAGCTGGCCCCGGGGCGCGGGTCGGCCAGCAGCCCGGAGTTGAAGGCGCCGCCCACGACGATCGACACGCCGCGCCGGAGCGCCTCGGACAGCAGGTCGACCAGTCCGCTCTGGTCCAGCAGCGAGTAGCGGCCGGCCAGCAGCACCACGTCGATGTCGGTCTCCCGGACGAACCGGGCCGGCACGGCGCTGGAGTTCATCCCCACGCCGATCGCGTCGACCATCCCCTCCGACCGGAGCCGCTCCAGGGCCGGGTACGCCTCGGTCAGCGCCGGCGACACGTGGTCGTCGGGATCGTGCAGGTAGACGATGTCGACCCGGTCCAGGCCCAGCCGGTGCAGGCTCGACTCCAGGCTGCGGCGTACCCCGTCGGCGGTGAAGTCCCAGACCCGGCGGTGGCTGGCCGGTACGGCGAACCCGCCCGCGGCCAGGTCGTCGCCCCGGACCTCGGCGACCGGCTCCAGCAACCGGCCCACCTTGGTGGAGACCGTGTACTCCGGCCGCGGCCGGTCGCGCAGCGCGGCGCCGAGCCGGCGTTCGGACAGGCCGAGGCCGTAGTGCGGGGCGGTGTCGAAGGTACGGATCCCGCCGGCCCAGGCGGCGTCCACCGCGGCGGCGGCCGTCCCGTCGTCGACGACGCCGGCCAGGTTGCCGATCCCGGCCGCGCCGAAGGACAGTTCGGTGGTCCAGGCCCGGCTCGTACCGAGCGGCAACCTGCGCATGTTTTCCCCTTCAGGGTCGGGCGGGCAGCCGGAGCCCGACTATCCCGCCGTCGACGGCCAGCGCCGTACCGGTGACCGAGCCGGCCGCCGGGCCGGCCAGGTAACCGATCGCGGCGGCGACCTCGTCGGCCGTCACCAACCGGCCGGTGGGCTGCCGGCCGAGCAGCGCGGCCCGCTCCGCAACCGGGTCGGCGGCCCGGTCGAGCAGCCGGCCCACCCAGGGCGTGTCGGCCGTGCCCGGGTTGACGCAGTTGACCCGGATGCCTTCCGCCACGTGGTCGGCGGCCATGGCCAGGGTCAGCGCGAGCAGGGCCCCCTTGCTGGCCGCGTAGAGCGCCCGGCCGGGCGCCCCGACGGTCGCCACGAACGAGCAGGTGTTCACGACGGCGGCGTGCGCCGACGCGCGCAGGTGCGGCAGCGCCGCCCGGGTGACCCGGACGGCGCCGAGCAGGTTGACGTCGAGGACCTGGTGCCACTGCTCGTCCGGGTTGTCCTCGACCGTACCGACCGCACCGATGCCGGCGTTGTTGACCACGATGTCGATGCCGCCGAGGGTCGCCGCGACGGATTCGACGGCGGCCCGGACCCCGGCGTCGTCGGTGACGTCCACCCGCAGCGCGAGCAGCGGCTCCGGCAGGTCCCGCGGGTCCCGGTCCAGCACCGCGACGGCCGCTCCCCGGCGGTGCAGCAGCCGGGCGGTGGCCAGCCCGATCCCGGAGGCGCCGCCGGTCACCAGGGCGCGCAGTCCGGCGAACTCCCCGGCCGTACCCGTCGGGCCGGCCACGGACCCGTCGGCGGCGGTCATCAGGCCTGCCCCACGATCTGGCGCTGCCGGCCGAGTCCGTCGATCTCCAACTCCAGGACGTCCCCGGCCCGCAGGTACGGGGCGTCCGGGCGGCCCAGGGCGACGCCGGCCGGCGTGCCGGTGTTGATCACGTCACCGGGTTCCAGCACCAGGTACTGGCTGAGGTACCAGATCAGGTACCGGACGTCGAAGACCATGTTCCCGGTGTGGCCGTGCTGACGCGGTGTGCCGTTGACCCACAGCCGCAGTCCCAGCCCCTGCGGGTCGGCTACCTCGTCGGGGGTGACCAGCAGCGGACCCAGCGGGTTGAACGTCTCGCAGGACTTGCCCAGGTCCCACTGGCCGGAGAACTCGAGTTGGAACTCGCGCTCGGACACGTCGTTGCTGATCGCGTAGCCGGCGATGACGTCGTCGGCCGCGGCCGGCGAGTCGAGGTAGCGGGCCTTCCTGCCGATGACGACGGCCAATTCGACCTCCCAGTCGGTCTTGCGCGATCTCCTCGGCACCAGCACCCGGTCGTACGGTCCGATCACGGTGGCCGGGTCCTTGAGGAAGACCACCGGCCGGTCGGGTACCGGAGCACCCGTCTCGGCGGCGTGGTCGCGGTAGTTCAGCCCGATGCAGACGACCTTGCCGGGGCGGGCCACCGGCGCGCCGACCCGGACCGGTGACTCCTCGCCGGTGAGCTGGACGCCGAGCACCTCGGGCAGGTCGCCGGCGGCCAGCGCGGCGCGCGCCCGGGCCACGCCGTCGCCCGCCAGGAAGGCGCCGCAGATGTCCGGGGTGAGGGACGAGAGATCCCGGAACCGGCCGTCGGCGTCCCGCACCGCCGGCCGCTCGGCACCGGGTGGTCCCACGCGCAGCAGTCGCATCAGCGGGCCAGCCAGCCACCGTCGACCGGGATGACCGTCCCATGCACGTAGGCGGCGGCGTCGGAGGCGAGGAACACCGCGACACCGGCCAGGTCCCCGGGTCGGCCCCACCGGCCGGCCGGTATCCGCTCCAGGATGGACCGGTTGCGCTCGGGCTGGTCGCGCAGGGCCTGAGTGTTGTCGGTGGCGATGTAGCCGGGGGCGATCGCGTTGACGTTGACCCCGTGCGGCGCCCACTCGTTGGCCAGCGCCCGGGTCAGCCCGGCGATGCCGGACTTCGCGGCGGCATAGCCGGGCACCGTGACGCCGCCCTGGAAGCTCAGCATCGACGCGGTGAAGATGATCTTCCCGGCGCCGCGCCGGAGCATGTCCCGGCCGACCTCGCGGGCGAGCATGAACGGGGCGTTGAGGTCGACCTCCAGCACGTGGTCCCAGTCCGCGTCGGTGTGCTCCGCCGCGGGTGCGCGCCGGATCGTGCCGGCGTTGTTGACCAGAATGTCCACCGGCCGCTCCCGCCCGGCCAGCCAGGTCGTGAGGTCGCGGACGGCAGCCCGGTCGGCCAGGTCCGCCCGGTACGGCACGAACGAGCGGCCGTGGGCCGTCACCCGCTCGGCCACCTCGCTGCCGCTGGCCTCCAGGGACGCGCTGACCCCGACGACGTCGGCCCCGGCCGCGGCCAGCCCGTCCGCGATCGCCAGGCCGATCCCCCGCCGGCAACCGGTCACCACGGCCAGCCGGCCGGTCAGGTCGAACGGATTCACCCGACACCCCCACAGTCGATGAGCACCTTGACGTCGCCGCCGGCCTCCAGCGCGGCGAAGGCCCGCCCGACGTCCTCGATCGGAACGATCCGGGAGATCAGCCGGCTGGTCGGCACCCGTCCGCTGCGGACCAGCCAGACCGCCTCCGCGTAGTCCTCCCGCTGGTAGACCCGGACCCCGAGGACCTCCAACTCCCGCCAGAAGATCCGGTGCAGGTCGACCTCGCGCGGCGTGGGGTGGATCGCCACCACCACCAGCCGGCCACGTACCGCCAGCAGGTCGGTGGCGATCCGGACCCCGGCGGCGGAGCCGGACACCTCGAACACGACGTCGGCCCCGGCGCCCCCGGTGCTTTCCAGCACCTGCCGGGCCACGTCGACGGCCGTCGGGTCCACGACGGACAGACCCAGGTCCGCGGCCACCGCGCGCCGGTGCGGGTCGAGTTCCAGTACGGTCACCGTGGCGCCGGTGGCCTGGGCGACCTTGCCGATGAGCAACCCCACCGGGCCGGCGCCGATGACGACCGCGTGCTCGCCGGCCGTGAGCCGGGACCGGCGTACGTCGTGCACGGCGACCGCGGTCGGTTCGATCAGCGCGGCGTGGTCGAGGGGCAACTCCTCGGGCAGCGGCACCAGGACCCGGGCCGGCACGGTCCAGGAACTCTGCATCGAACCGGTGGAGTCGATGCCGATGAAGGTGAGCCGGTGGCAGATGTGGGTGTGCCCGGCGCGGCAGGCGGGGCACTCGCCGCACCAGTCCAGCGGCATCACGGTGACCGGGTCACCCACCCGGTGTCCCTCGACCCCGTCACCGAGTTCGGCGATCCGGCCGGACATCTCGTGCCCGATCACCGCGGGTACGCGTACCCGGTGGTCCATCGCGCCGTGCAGGACGTGCAGGTCGGTCCCGCAGATGCCGGTGTACGCCACGTCGATGCGGACCTCGCCCGGTCCGGGCGGCACCGGATCGGTGTCCTGGACGGTCATCTTGCGGTCGCCGACGTAGTGGGCGCTGCGGGTCATCACTCTGCTCCGTCGTTCGTCGTCGGCCGTCGGTCCGCGCTCTCGTCGCTGTCGTCGCTGTCGTCGGCGAGATGCCAGACCTCGCGCATCGGGGCCCACCAGTGGCCGGAGCCGGGTTCGGCGAGCGACTGCTGGCACGGGTCGGTCAACGTCCACCAGGCCCGGGTCTGCGGATCGGCGGCGATCCGGGCCTGGTCCGCCGCGTGGTCCTCGCCGACGTACTCGTAGTAGCCGAACAACAGGTCGTCGTGCAGGAAGATGGTGTAGTTGCGGATGTTGGCCGCGCGCAGTGTCTGCTCGACGGCGGGCCAGACCGCGGCGTGCAGCCGCAGGTAGGTGTCGCGGTGTTCCGGTCGGAGCCGGATCACCGAACCGTAGCGTTGCATGGCATGCCTCCCGGCAGTACGAGGCCCTTGACGACGGCATACATATGATGTCTTTATAGTGGAGGTGCCGCGGATGTCCGGCGGCGCATTCAGGCAGCGCGCCCGCCGCGGTAGCGGACCTCCGGGCCGGCGGCGAAGGAGACCACCGTGGCGTTGACCGACGAGGCGATCGCCAAGATCCGCGGCCTGATCCAGAGTGGAGAGCTGCCCCCGGGCACGCGACTGCCGCCGGAGCAGCAACTCGCCGCGCAGATGGGCCTGTCCCGCAGCGGCGTGCGCGAGGCGGTGAAGGTGCTCGAGTCCGCCCGGGTGCTCGACGTGCGCCGCGGCGACGGCACGTACGTCACGAGCCTCGCCCCCCGGCTGCTGCTGGAGGGCCTCGGCCTGGCCGTGGAGCTGCTGCGCGACGACACGCTGCTGGAGGTCATGGAGGTACGCCGGCTGCTGGAACCGGTGGCGACCGGCCTGGCGGCGCTGAGCATCTCCGACGAGCAGCTCGACGAACTCGGCCGCATCCTCGACGAGATGCGCTCGGCGGCCGACGACGCGGAACAGCTCATCCGGTTCGACACGACGTTCCACCACACCGTCATCACCGCCACCGGCAACGAGACGCTCACCTCGCTGCTGGCCGGGCTGTCCGGCCGTACCGTCCGGGCCCGGGTGTGGCGGGGGCTGATCGAGGGCAACGCGGCGCACAAGACCATCGACGAGCACCAGGCGATCTACCTGGCGCTGCGCTCGCGCGACCAGCTGCTCGCCCAGGCCAGCGCGCTGCTGCACGTCAACACCTCCGAGGCGTGGCTGCGCGCGGTGCTGTCCAGCTCGGCCACCGCCCCGGGGGAGTGAACCGGCCGCCGACCGTCGACGCGGCCGGGCGTACCCGATCGGTCTCACGCCGTGTCCCGCGCGCCGGTCGGTCCGGCGGCCCGTTCCCCGGGCGCCGGGGCTCCGCCCGCGGGCCCGGCTGCCGCGTCCGGTGGCCCGGTCAGGCGGTAGGTCCGTAGGGCGGTGCCGGCGAAGATGTCCCGCCGCTGCGCCGCCGACAGCGGCGGCAGCGCCGCGCGCAGCGCGGCCAACACCCCCGGGTAGTCCGCGGCGAGCAGACAGACCGGCCAGTCGGAGCCAAACATCAGACGTTCGGCGCCGAACTCCGCGACCGCGACCTCGACGAACGGACCCAGCGACTCCGGTGTCCAGCCGGGACCGGCCTCGGTGACCAGCCCGGACAGCTTTCCCGCGACGTTGGGGTTGCCGGCCAACTCCGCCAGCGGTCCACGCCAGTCGCGCAGCCCGGCCGCGCCCTGGTCGATGCGCGGCTTGCCGAGGTGGTCGAGGACGAACCGGAGTTCCGGCAGGGCCCGTGCCGCCCGGGCCGCCGACGGGATCTGGTCGGCCCGGATCACCAGGTCGAACACCAACCCGGCCGCGCCGATCGCGGCCAGCCCGCGGCGTACGTCGGGACGGTCCAGGTAGTCGGGATCGTCCTCGCCCTGCACCTGCGCGCGGACGCCGACCAGCAGGTCAGCACCGGGCAGCCGGCGGTAGCGCGCGACGGTGCCCGCGACGTCCTCGGCCGCGACGTCGATCCAGGCCACCACCCCGAGGATGGCCGGGGTGTCGGCGGCCAGGCCGAGGAACTCCGGCACCTCGTCCGGATGGCACCGGCCGCCCTCGACCAGGACGGTGCCGGACACCCCGGCCGCGGTGATCTCGGCGGTCAGGTCGGCGGGCGTGAACGGGCGGCGGATGGCCGCCAGCCCCGGCTCGTCGAGCCAGTGGTAGCCACGCTCGGGCTGCCACAGGTGGTGGTGCGCGTCGATGATCATGCGATCTCCGCGGTGGTGGCGGGTTCGGTCGTCCGGTCCGCCGCACCGTCCGCCCACTGCGGTCCGTCCGGGAACCGGTACGCGGTCAGGGTCTCGGCGACGATCTCCGCGCTCATGCCGGGCACGGTGGGCGCCCGGTACCGTCCACCGCTGATCCGGACCGGGTCGACGAAGTGCTCGTGCAGGTGGTCGACGTACTCGATGGCCCGGTCCTCGGTGCTGCCGCTGACCGCCACGAAGTCGAACATGGCCAGGTGCTGGACCAACTCGCACAGGCCCACCCCGCCGGCGTGCGGGCAGACCGGTACGCCGAACTTCGCGGCGAGCAGCAGCACCGCCAGGTTCTCGTTCACGCCCGCGACGCGGCAGGCGTCGATCTGCACCACGTCCACCGCCGCGGCCTGCAGCAACTGCTTGAACACCACCGCGTTGTGCACGTGTTCGCCGGTGGCCACCTTGACCGGGGCCAGGGCCCGGCGGATGGCGGCGTGCCCGAGCACGTCGTCCGGCGACGTCGGTTCCTCGATCCAGTACGGGTCGAACCGGCGCAGTTCGCGCATCCAGCCGATGGCGTCCGGCACGCCCCAGATCTGGTTCGCGTCGACCGCGATCCGGACCTTCGGCCCGACGGCCTGCCGGGCGATGCCCAACCGGCGTACGTCGTCGGTCAGGTCGCCGCCCACCTTGAGCTTGATCAGGTCGTAGCCGGCGTCGACGGCCTCCCGGCACAACCGGGCGAGCTTCTCGTCGTCGTAGCCGAGCCAGCCGGGGGTGGTGGTGTAGGCCGGGTACCCCTCGGCGAGCAGGATCCGTTCCCGCTCGGCCCGACCGGGCGCCGCGGTACGCAGCAGGGCGAGCGCCTCGTCCTCGGTCAGCGCGTCGCGCAGGTAGCGGAAGTCGACCTGGCCGACCAACTGCTCCGGGGTGAGGTCGGCGAGCAGTTTCCACAGCGGCTTGCCGGCCCGCCGGGCGGCGAGGTCCCAGACCGCGTTGACCAGGCCGCCGGCGGCCATGTGCACGACGCCCTTCGCCGGGCCGAGCCAACGGATCTGGCTGTCGCCGACCAGTCGCCGGGACAGTTCGCCCGGGTCGGCGATCAGCTCGTCGACCGGCTGGCCGACCACCATCGGGGCGAGCGAGCGGACCGCCGCGACGGCGAGTTCGGTGCCCCGGCCGACGGTGAAGACCAGCCCGTGCCCCTCGGCGCCGGCGGTGGTCCGCAGCACGACGTAGGCGGCGGAGTAGTCCGGGAACGGGTTCATGGCGTCGGACCCGTCCCGGTGCCGGGAGGTGGGGAACCGTACGTCGAGGGTGTCCACGGACGAGATGCGTTCGGTCACCGGTGCTCCTGAGGTGTCGACGGCGCCGTGGTACGGCGCCCGGCGGAAGGTTTTGCGGGCGTCTGCGCCGCCTCACGTCTGCGCCTTGCCTCCGGTGATGCGGGAGACCACCAGGGCCACCAGGATGACCGCGCCGTTGAGGAAGTTCGTCCACTGCGCCGGCACCCCGGCCAGCGCCAGGACGTTGATAATCATGAACAGCAGTAGCACGCCGGTGAACGCGCCGAACACCGTTCCCTTGCCGCCGTTGAGGCTGACCCCGCCGATCACCGCCGCGGCGAAGACCTGGAAGATGGCGCCGTTGCCCTGCGCGGCCGGGACCGAGGCGAGCCGGCCGCTGATCAGCAGCCCGGCGAGGGCCGCCAGCATGCCGGCCACGACGAGGGTGAGCCAGAGGATCCGATCGGTACGGATACCCGCGGCGCGGGCCGCGTCGACGTTGCCGCCGATCGCGTACAGCGCCCGCCCCGGCCGGGTGAAGCCGAGCACCACGATCCCGCCGACGAACAGCAGCAACGACAACCAGATCGACGCCGGTACGCCCAGCCAGGTGGTCGACCCGAGATAGGTCATCGACTCCGGCAGGGCGAAGAACGTCTTGCCGCCGGAGATGCCGGTCAACAGGCCGCGCAGCACGATGAGCATGCCCAGCGTGACGATGAACCCGTTGAGGCCGAAGCGCACGATGAGCAACCCGTTGAACGCGCCGACGAGCGCGCCGACGAGCAGCACCACCGGGACCGCCCAGCCCCCGGACAGCGCGTGCAGGCCGAGGCCGTGGGTGACCGCCGGATCGACGATCAACCAGGCCGCGATGCCCGGCGCGAGCCCGAAGGTGGACTCCAGCGAGAGGTCCATCTTGCCGGCGATCAGCACCACGGTCTCGGCCAGCACCACGATGGAGATCTCCGACATGCTCTGCAGCACGTTCACGATGTTGTCGGACCGCAGGAAGACCGGGTTGACGATGAACCCGACGATCGCGACCGCGATGATGGCCGGCACCAGGGCCAGGTCGCGCAGCCGCGCGATCGCCAGGGTCCGCGGCGGGGGCGTTGCCGGTGGGGGCGACGGCGGCGCCGCGGACGGCGACCCGGGTGCGGTGGAGAGCGTGTCAGACATGGTCGAGATCGACCCCTTCCATGGCGGCCACCAGATCGTTGTCGCGCCAGCCGTGGGCCGCCTCGCGGACCACCCGGCCGGCGAACATCACCAGGACCCGGTCGCAGATACGCAGGTCGTCGAGTTCGTCGGAGACGACGAGCACGGTGCTGCCCCGGCGGCGTACGTCCTCGACGACGCCGAGCAGGGTCTGCTTCGAACGCACGTCGACCCCGGCGGTCGGCGTGATCAGGACCAGCAGCTTCGGGTCGTTGGCCAGCGCCCGGCCCATCACGACCTTCTGCTGGTTGCCCCCGGACAGCTCGGCGACCGGCACCCGCGGCCCGGCCGCCTTGATGGTCAGGTCCGCGATGGTCCGGCGGGCGATCGCGTCGCGCCGGGTCGGGGAGATGAACCCGTGCCGCCGGACCCGCTGCGGGACCGTCATCGTGACGTTCTCCCCGATGGACAGCGCGGGCACCAGGCCCTCCCGGTGGCGGTCCTGCGGCACCAGGCCGACCCCCGCGGCGAGCGCGTCCGGCACGCTGCCCGGCCGCAGCGTACGACCGTCGAGGACGACGGTCCCGGCGACCGGACGGGCCAGCCCGACGATCGCCTCGGCCACCTCGACCTTGCCGCTGCCGCCACCGCCCGCGATGCCGACCACCTCGCCGGCCCGCGCGGTGAGCGAGAACTCGGCACCGGACCTGGTCACCAGGTCACGCACCGACAACACCACCGGTACGTCGTCGGCGGGCGGCGGGCGTTCACCGGCCTCCGGCAGACTCACGTCCTCGCCGGTCATGGCGGCCACCAGGGCCGGGCGGCTCAACTGCGCCACCGGCGCGGTGACGATGTGCCGGGCGTCCCGGAACACCGTCACCTGGTCGCAGATCTCGTAGATCTCCTGCAGGTGGTGGCTGATGAACAGGAAGGTCACGCCCTGGGCCCGCAGGTCCCGGATCCGGTTGAACAGCCGGTTGATCGCGGCGGCGTCGAGCTGGGCGGTGGGCTCGTCGAGGATGATGAACCGCGCGCCGAAGGAGAGCGCCCGGGCGATCTCGAGCACCTGGCGCTGCTCCACCGACAGCGTCGCGGCCGGCTGCCGTACGTCCACGTCGACGGACCAGTCGGCGAGCAGTTGCGCCGCGGCCCGGCGTACGGCGCCCCAGCGGATCAGCCGGTCCACGCCGCGCGCGTGCCGGTTGAGGAAGAGGTTCTCCGCCACGGTCAGCGTGGGGATGATGGTGGACTTCTGGTAGACGCACGCCACCCGCTGCCGCCACGCGTCGCGGTCGCCGAGCGGGGGCGCCGGTCGGCCGTCGAAGGCGACGCACCCGGTGTCGGTGGTCTGCAGGCCGGTGAGGATGCTGACCAGGGTCGACTTGCCGGCACCGTTGCGGCCCACCAGGGCGTGCGTCTCACCCTGCCGGACCAGCAGGTCCACCCCGTCCAGCGCGACCGTCGAACCGAACCGCTTGGTGACGTTCACCGCCTCGACGACGGGCCGGCCGTTGTCCGCCGGCCCGTCGTCGGTGCTCCGCCGGTCACTCATCCGGCGTTGCCCCACAGGGACTTGTCGTCGTACTTCAGGGTGGGTTGGCCGCCGATGCTGGCGCCGTCCAGGGTGACCAGCGGCGCGGCGAGCTGGTCCTCCAGCACGCCGTCGCGGACCTGGATGATGTTGCTGCCGTGGTCGGTGGGACCCGGCTGGAAGGTCTTGCCCTCGATCGCCGCCTTGACGTAGTAGAGACCGTACTTGGCGTACAGGTCGGCCGGCTGGCTGACGGTGGCGTCGATGAGGCCGCTCTTGATGTCCTTGAGTTCCTCGGGGATGCCGTCGTTGGAGACGATGAAGACGTGCTTCGGGTCGGTGGGCGGGACCTGCAGGCCCTTCTGCTTCAGGATCTGCAGCGTGCCGGCCAGCGCGAACGACGACTCCATGTAGATGCCCTTGACGTCGGGGTCCGACGCGAGCCGGGTCTGCAGCTTGGCCGCGGCGACGTCACCCTTCCAGTCGGTGGCCTCGCCGAACACGGTGATGCCCGGGTAGTCCTTCTTCATGCACTCGTTGAACGCCTCGGTGCGGTCCCGGCCGTTGATCGAGTCGAGCCCGCCCTGGAGCATGACGACCTTGCCCTTGCCGCCGAGCTTGGTGCCGAGGAACTGGCAGGCCTTGGTGCCGTAGGCCCGGTTGTCGGCGCGGACCACCATGAAGACCTTGCCGGTGTCCGGCCGGGTGTCGATCGTGACGACCGGGATCTTCTTGCCGGCGAGCTGCTCCAGGGTCGGCGCGATGGCCGCGGTGTCCTGCGGCGCCATCACCACGCCCTTGACGCCCTGGCTGATGAAGGTCTGGGTGTTGGAGATGAGGTTGGCGATGTCGTTCTGCGAGTTGGTCGTCTTGAGCTCGACGTCCAGCTCCTTGGCCGACTGCGGGACGTACTTGATGTAGGAGTTCCAGAAGTCGGTGTCCGAGCGGGGGTAGTCGACGCCGACCAGCGGCGCGGAGCCGCTGGCGCCGCCCCCGGGTGAGTCGCCGTTACCGCAGCCCGCGGTGAACATGGCGGCGCCGACCATCATCGTCAGGCCGACGCTCAGCAGTGCCTTGCGGTCCACCAGTCTCCTCTCGTGGTGCACGTCCATCCGGGTGCGGGACCCGCCCGCAGGTCCGGGCGGCCCGGTCGGCGTCCGGCGGTGTGCCAGGAGCGCGGCCCGTGTGTTGGTGGTCGAGGGTGTGTGTCGTCGTCGTACGGTCGGGTGCGCCGGAGGCGATCCCGGCGCAGGTCGGGTCCGGCTCTCGCCGGACCCGGCATACATCAGATGTCTTTTTATAGAGCAGCTCGCATCCCGTGTCTAGGGTGTGACCACCACGGGTCCGCCGGGTGACCTCCCGGGGCAACGCGGGCCCGACCCGACGGGCTCGGCGGGCGCTGACATCTGATGTCGACCACACGAAAGGGACACGGCGGACGGCTCGTCGCCGGCCGCCGCGACCTCGACCGGCCACCGGCGGCACCCGGTCGGCGCGCGCGTCGGGGCCCGGAACACCGCCGGGCCGCCGCTTGGAGAACGTTAACATCGATACCCTTGGTATTTCCAGAGCGTTTCGGCGGACGCGTTGACGCCGCTCGCCGTCGATGGGTACGTTCAGCGTCACCCATCGATGCCAGGATGCTTCCGGGCTGCGTCGGCGGGCGGGCAGCCGCCGGCGACACCGTCCATGGACTCGACGGAGGCCGGCGCGCGCGGAAAATTCCAGTCCGTGTTGTTAGCGCTAACAGATCCCGGGAGATCCTGTGCCAGAGAACGAAAGCACACGCACGCGTCCCATCGGCTCCCGTCGGCGGCGGGCCCTGCTGGTCGCCGCCACGACCACGATCGCCCTCACCGGGGGCGGTGTCGCGGGCGCGCGACTGGCGTCGGCGGCTGCCGCCGGTTGCCAGGTCAGCTACACCGTCAGCTCCGAATGGCAGGGCGGCTTCGGCGCCAACGTCGCCATCACCAACCTCGGCGACCCGATCACCTCCTGGCGACTGACCTGGACCTTCGGCGCCGGCCAGAGCATCCAACAACTCTGGAACGGCAGCTACACCCAGTCCGGCTCCCAGGTCACCGTCACCAACGCCTCGTACAACGGGAACCTCGGCACGGGTGCCAGCGCCAGCTTCGGCTTCAACGGCTCCTGGACCGGCAGCAACCCCGCCCCGACGTCGTTCGCCCTCAACGGGGTCGCCTGCAACGGCGGCACCACACCCACGACACCGGGACCCACCACCCCGGGACCCACGACCCCGGCACCGACCACGCCGCCGCCCACCACCCCGCCGCCCGCGAGCAGCCTGCCGTGCGACATCTACGCCGCGGGCGGGACGCCCTGCGTGGCCGCGCACAGCACCACCCGCGCCCTGTACGCGGCCTACAACGGCAGCCTCTACCAGGTACGCCGATCCTCCGACAACACCACCCGCAACATCACCCCACTCAGCCCCGGCGGCGCGGCCAACGCGGCCACCCAGGACACCTTCTGCGCCAACACCACCTGCGTCATCACGATCATCTACGACCAGTCCGGACGCGGTAACAACCTCGGCTACCAGGGCTCGGGCGGCATCGGTGGGGCGGTCCAACCCGCGGTGGCGACCAGGGAGTCGCTGACGGTCGGCGGCGCGAAGGCGTACTCGCTCTTCATCCCCGGCAACAGCAGCTACTGGCGGGACGGTCACACGACCGGCATCCCGACCGGCAGCCAGCCGGAGGGCATGTACATGGTGACCAGCGGGACGCACGTCAACAGCGGCTGCTGCTTCGACTACGGCAACAGCGAGACCACCCGCCGGGCCGACGGGGCCGGTGCGATGGACGCGATCAACTTCAGCACGAGCTGCTGGTTCGGCGGTTGCTCCGGCTCCGGCCCGTGGGTCCAGGCCGACCTGGAGTACGGCCTCTTCCCCGGCGGGAGCAGCTCGTGGAACCCGAACCAGCGGGCGTTCACCAGCAAGTTCGTCACCGCGATCCTGAAGAACAACGGCACCACCCGGATGGCGCTCAAGGGCAGCAACGCGCAGTCGGGCAGCCTCTACACCATCTACGACGGCGCACTGCCCAGGGGCTACAACCCGATGAAGAAGCAGGGCGCCATCATCCTCGGCAGCGGCGGTGACTGCTGCATCAACAACTCCAACCAGAGCGTGGGCACCTTCTACGAGGGCGCCATGGTGGCGGGCTACCCGTCCGACGCCACCGAGAACGCGATCCAGGCGAACATCGTCGCCGCCGGCTACCGCTGACGGGGTCGACCTGCTCCGGCGAGAAGGAGAGGGGCGCCGTTGCCGCGGCGCCCCTCTCCTATTGACCGGCTCCGCAGCCGGCCGGCTCTTTCCCCTGGGATGCGCCTCGGACTCAGCAGGTGTTGGAGAAGTCTTCCCGTCGCGAGCCGCGCTCCAGCCGTTGTTCGATGCCATCGCCAGTTAGTCTTGGACAAGTTCTGTTCGCACCGAACACAACTTGTCCAAGACTGACAACGTCAAACGCTCTCTCAGCTACGAGCCCTGTCTTTGTGGTACAGCGGTAAGTTGAGTTCACCTGGAGCCTTTTTCAAAAGGGTCGGGTGGACCATCGATAGATCTCCAGCTTCGTAACAGTGCGTAGCACTCGTGGGAAGTCGTGGAGAGACCGGCGGTAGCCGGTCTTGAGGATCTTCCAGTTCTT
>NZ_JBHSBN010000045.1:0-26570 GCF_042650605.1 Micromonospora zhanjiangensis
CTGATCCCGATCACCGTCAACGAACTCCGACGACTGTTCCACGCCCTGATCATCGAACCCACCCGACGCGTCGCTGACGTCATCACCTGGTCCATCTACCGACGCCAACACCAAGCCGCAGCCAAGATCAGCCACTACGCCCAACAAGCCCTCACCGAGCCCTGAAACGGATCTCCTGCTGGAGTATTAATCAGCGGGTTCGGGGTTCAAGTCCCCGGCGGCGTACTCGCGGGCCGCACGCACAGTCAGAAGAGGGTCAGCGGCTCGGCCGGGATCGGTTCGGGCAGCGGGTCGAGTTCCGGCACCCGCCGACGTACCTCGTCGTGGAAGCGGCGGGCGAGGACCGGCGCGTCGGCGTTGTCCGGGGTGTGCACGAACACGGTCGGCGAGCGCCCCTCGCGCAGCCAGCCGGCGACGACGTCCAGCCAGCGCTGCCAGCCGGCGGCGGTGCGTTCGGGGTCGTCCCGGCCGAGGTACCGGACGACGGGCCGGTCGGTCAGCGCCCGGGTACGCAGCGGCAGGCGCGGCTTCTTCGACCAGGCGTCCCGCTCGGCGTCGCTGCCGGGTGGGCTGGTGAAGAACGCGGTGGTGTCGAACGGAACCCACTCCGCGGCCACCGTGGCGAGCGCGTCCTCCAGCGTCGCCGTCGCCCGTGGGTCGGTGAAGAACGCCGGGTGGCGGACCTCCACGGCGTACCGGTGGGATTCGGGAAGGCGGCGTAGGAACCGGCCGAGGACCGGTACGTCGGTCGGGGCGAACGATCCCGGCAGTTGGATCCACAGGGCGTGGGCGCGCGGGCCGAGCGGCTCGACCGCGGCCAGGAACTCGCGCATCGGCGCGTCCACGTCGGTGAGCCGGTGCTCGTGCGTCACGGTCCTGGGCAGCTTGACCACGAACCGGAAGTCGGGTCCGGTCTGCCGCGCCCAGGACGCGACGGTGTCCCGGGTCGGGGTGGCGTAGAAGGTGGTGTTGCCCTCGACCGCGGTGCACCAGCCGGCGTAGTGCCGCAGCCGTTCGTGGGCCGGCAGCGGGTGGGCGACCAGCCGACCCCGCCACGACGGGAGGCTCCACATGGCGCATCCCACGTGCAGGCGCATGCCAGCTTCCTCCCTCCGCCGACCGGACTCCGGCCGACCCCGCGGCGCGGGCGGCCGCCGGTCGGCCCGCCGCCGAACCCGGAGATCTACCGGTACCGCATGGTAGCCATGCCCGCCGACGGCTCTTCGGCCATCGCCCCTCGACCGATCGACTGATTGAGGTCCGTCACCGCGTCAATAGCATCTGTTGCGCCAATACGAAGAACAGGAAACGGGGAACCAATGCAACAGAAGCTGCAAACTCGCGCGTTCGAACAGCTGGCGCCGACCCTGCGGGCCGGCGAACAGCCGCTCGCCGCGACCCGGGCCGTCGTCGGCAAGTTCTCGTCCAGCCGGCTCGGCACCGTCGTCCGGCAGGGAATCGTGCCGGGCGGCGCCGGAGCGCTGGGAGCGGCGCTGGCGTCGACGGCGAAGAAGCAGTTCGTCGTGCTCACCAGCCACCGACTGATCTTCCTTGACCAGACGTTCATGGGCGGTCCCGGAAAGAAGGTCCTCGGCGAGGTTCCCCGGGACCAGGTTTCGCTGGAAGAGGCGAAGCTGGGCGTGGTGAGCCTGCTCCGGATCGGCTTCGGCGACCTGGGCGACGGCGTGAGCCTCACCTTCCCCCGGATCGACAAGAAGAACGCCGAGGAACTCGCGGCGGCACTGCGCCAGGTCCCGGCCGCCTGACGGCACCGCCCCGCCGGTCCGCGCCGTGTCGTCGCCCGGGACCGATTCTCGGGACGGGTCTCCGTCGCGCACGTTGTCGACATAAAGCCGGGCCGGCGGGCGCGCGGCGTCGCGGACGAGCTGTTGCGCGAGTCGCTGCCGCGCCGGTGGCGGCACGTACAGGCCGTCAAGGCCGAGGCCGAGCGCAGAGCCGGTGTCCAGAGTGGTGCCGGACGGAACCGCCCAGGCCGAACCCGGGCGGTTCCGCGTTTCAGTGGCGCGGCCTTCAGCCCTTTCCGGTTGCAAATGCGGCGTCAGGGCGGGGGTCGGAGGTCAGCTGCAGTAGCCGTTGCACCAATAAATGCCGCCGGTGCCGCATCCGTACCAGCCCGGGCATCGCACCGTGTAGCAGCGAGAGCCGGACGACCAGACCTTGCACCAGTCGTTCGACGTACTACATTCACAATCGGGAACCATGGCCGTCGTCGATCGTGCCGGCTCGCCGGGCCCGAGGGTCGCTACCAGCGCCGCCGCTTCGGTTTCGCCGAACGCCGCCACCGCGGCTTCCGCGAGGGCCGTCAACCGCTGATCGACACCGGCCTGCCGGAGGTCCTGGAAGACGGCCTCGTCAGAGAACGTGTCGACGGCCTGGTTGAGAACTCGATGTTGCTCAGGAGAAAGGTCTGGATGCCCGGCCCGATACCGACCCAGGTGCTCCAGCCAGAATCTGCTGCGCGCGGATGGGGACAGCTTGGAGAAAATCGCCCGCCGGTATTCCATCGGATAGCGGGTGATCTCACTGTAGTGCTCCGGTAGGCGGTCGAGGTTGGCCTGAACCCAGGCCCGGGCCCGGCTTGTCTCGGACTGAGCGAAGGCCGGCGTTCTTCCGGTGACCGTCAGTCCTGCCGCCACGGCAATACCCGCACCGAGTTGCAGGAACCGCTTACGCCCCATCACCAGACTGGATCGCGAGGCCGGCTGCGCATCCGCCTGTTGTTGCCGGTGCGGCAGCTCACCGAGGGCGCTCAGCACGCGCATCGTCGCGCCGGGACCGAGCATCGCCGCGAGGCGGACACCCATCGTCGCACCGGTCCAGGTCTTCACCTTCGGTCCCCGAACCCGGATCAGGGTCGGAACCCAGGGAGCCTCCACCCCCATCCGCTCCTCGCGCCACCGGAGCACATCCGGGTGCGTCAGCGGCAAGACCTCCAGCTTTCGGTCACTGGCCCGCTCAACCGTGTGCGAGATGGTCGCGCATGCCGCGCACGAGCCGTCGAAGGCCAGTACCCAGCGACTACTGTCAGACATACAACCTCCCAATATTTCACGATTTTCTGACCATTGAGCATGGCCGATCGATCACGCGGGTCGGTCGGGTCGTTCCTCGGGCGAGGCGACGGAGGGCTTCGAGGTGCAAGCTGCAGCGTGGGCATCGCCAGAACCATGCAGACCTCCTGCCGGCACCAGTTTCGGGATTGTCGCGCGAGCCCCTGGAATCAATGATCGTCAATCATCACGACATTCGTCTTGGCACTGGCTGCAGAGTTATTGATCGTTAGTGCAACCTGTCCAGGTTCGCCAGACGTACCTGATCTTGGGATCGCCGCCGACAATCACCCGGTCGAGGAGCGCTTCGAGCGCCGCCCGGCGGAACTCGGGCTGGACGTCGCGGAGGGTGGCCTTCTGCTCGGCGGCCCTCCAGGCCATCCCCTCGATGCCGGCGGCGTGGATGGTGCCGGTCCAGCAGTCCCGGGCCGGGCAGCGGTAGACGCGGTTCATGATGTCTCGGATGGGAAGACTGCACGTCATTCCGAGGTCGTGCTCGGCGCACCGGATGAGGTTGCGCAGCAGGTAGGGATCCGTGGGCACGGCCATGCGGCGAGACACCACAGGCACCGGCGGCGAGGGTTCGCGACGATGTTCTTGCTGGGCAGATATGCCGCTGCTGGGGGCGAGGAAGCCCGCGGGCGACTCAGGCGACCCGGGCTGCCGACTCCGCGAAGCGGGGATCGGGCACGCGACGGGCGCGGAAGGGGCACCTCGGGCACCCCTCAAGATCATTGCACACACTATGCACGACGGGCGACGACGCTGACGGCTGCCGCGTGATGCGTGAACGTCTCGACGTCACTGCCTTTCGGCAGTGGAACTGGGAGTACCCACCCAACCGCTGAGCGACAGGTGCTGCCGGAGCCTTTCCGGGATCGATCCCGGTTGGCATACCCACTCGTCGGCCAGGATCGCGACGAGCAGCTCGGACCGCTCGAAGCGGAGCACGATCCCGCCGACAGCCGGAACCATGCTGTATCCCTGGACGAGGCCGACGTCAACGAGGCATTGCCCGACCACCTCGCCGAGCGGATCGGTGGGCTGGACCGGTCCGACCACGGTCCGTCCCTCCTCCTGCATGTCGTACGACGGGTAGGGCTCTTCCTCCGTGAGCTTCAGCAGATCACCACAGCCGTGGGCCATGATCGCCGGCATTTCCTCGAAGTGCAGCCAGAAATGGATCAGACCTGAATTTCCCGTCTCTGGTCTGTCGTCGTACCAATACCGTGCCTCGGTCACCGCAAGCAAGCGTCGACCCAATAGCGGACGAAGTAGAACGGCAACGGTCACGAGATCCGACACAGCCGCACCATAGCAGCGCCAGAACGCCAGTTTGGAAGATCGTTCCGGGTGATCCCGCTCTGTCCGAAGTGCCTGGTCAGTGCCGTGTGCTCGTGCCCGATCATGACCGCCTGGAGCCGCTGCCGTCGCCGGTTACTGGCACGCATCTGGCACGGCGGCGTGATGGGCGCGGCCGTCCGGCGTAGTACGGCTTGCCGCCCCGGCCTTCGGACCGGGGGCGGCATGCCGTCGCGCCGGCTGATCCGCGGCCTGGTCCTCGTCATCCGATGGCAAGCCGCGCAGCGGCGCGGCAGCGATCGCCCCGACCTCGACGACAACTGACCAGTCCCGCGATCGTCATGGCATCAGACTCGTCCTCGATGCGGAGCTGTCCCCATCATCGACGCTCAGTTGTACGGTCCTCGACATGGATCGCGACCGCCTCGTGTCCCTGCTGTCCGGCCCGCAGGACGCACACGCTTCCTGTAGGGCGGCGCTTCGAGATGGCGCGGCGTTCGTGGTCCACGACCATCCGCTGCCAGCAGCCAACTTCCTGCGCACTTACCGCCGGCGGCGGAGACACGCCCGTGCGGCCGGGATCCCCACCCTAGGCTTCGACCTGGCCGTTGAGGCGTTGGCAGCTGCGGGTGATCTGCCGTTGCGTCTCGGGTCCGTGACCGCAGTCGACCCGCCCTACCATTTTCAACTCGTCCTCACAGAGGACGCGTCAGCCGTCGTCGCCTGCCTCGGGATCGACCAGCAGCACCGGGAGTTCAGCGGCGGCTCCCGGCGGTAGTTTTCAAGGCCGGCGGGGCAACGTGGTGGTGTCGTCGACGTACTCCCGGATCTGGGAGGAGGCGCGGACGTTGAGCCTTCCGCCGGACCGGGTGGCCTCGCCGCTGGCGGGGCGGCCGTACGACCTGCGGCATGCTGGGGTGTCGCTGTGGCTCAACGCCCGGGGTGCCGGCGCCGGAGGTCGCCGACCGGGCCGGGCACTCGGTCGACGTGCTGCTCAAGGTGTACGCGAAATGCCTCGACGGGGGACCGCCGGCGGATGAACGAGCGCATCGAAGCGGCGCTCAGCCGGTGACGCCGCACCGTTCCCGGACTCGGCGAGCCAACCGAGCACCTGCGCATCGTCATGCAGGTACGGTTCGCCTGGCCCGTGGCGCAGGTCAATGCCGGCGAGCTTTCCGAGTGCCCACCACACGGCTTCGTCGATGTCGACGTACTCAAGGTCGCGCATGGTGTCGGTGGCCCAGCGGTCAACCTCGTCGCGCGATTGGCTGCCGTCGAGGATCGCCGCGAAGCGGGCCTCCACCTCGACGGGGCTGGGCGGCGCCGGCTGTGCGATCATCACGGCCGCGATCCTGCCAGACAAGGCGCACCCGCTGACGCTCTGCGGAGGGCGGCTGAGCTGGGCGAATGGCCGCCTTCAAGCCGTCAAGATCATTGCACGTATCTTGCACGGAGGGCTGCAAACGGCCGCTCAGGGTGGCATCCGGCTGCACATGGTTGATCATCGACGCCCGACGGCATCCGCAGCTCAGAAAGTGTTCTTGCTGATCTTCGAGGTGCCCCCGGCAGGATTCGAACCTGCGACACACGGTTTAGGAATGGAGTACGGCCCGAGCTGGGAGCAAGCCACTGACCTGCAACTGCGTGTCGCACGCTGGGCCACTCGGCCAAGATCAGTCCGTGAATAGTCCGCAGCCGCGCGAGTGAGGGCCTTGCAGCTCAACGGGGCCCGCGGTGCTCTTCAAGCCGCGCAGCGGCGCGGCAGCGATCGTCCCGACCTGGACGTTGGCCGACTACCTGCGCGAACTTCACGGCCTTCTTGCCTGGAGGAGTGTGTAGGCGACGCGCGGTTTAGGAAGGCGACTGAGGCGGGGCGACTCTCGTGGCGCCCACCTGGGCATCAAGGGAACCCGCCGGCGTCTCAGATCAAGATCATTGCACGCATTCTGCATGATGCGCTGCGGGTGCCCGAGGACGGCCGAAGGCCGCCCGCAGGGCAGGCCGCAAGCGCGACGGCCACCCCTGCCTTGCGCGCCCGCTAGACCGAGCACGCAACGGGCACACGGCCAGTCGGGCGTCTGACCACCCTTGCGATCTCGATCTAACCTGATCGCGTGACCGAGCGACCTCCGACTGATGGCTTGACAAACTCTCCCGAGGATCGGTTCGAGCCAGAGCCTCTGGGCCGCTGGGAGCGGCTGGGAGCGTCGGCGCTCGGGCTTGTCGGCGCTGCCGGTGGAGGATGGGCCGTCTTTGCTACCGACAACCAGGCCGGATCCGCAGTCTTGGTTGTCATCGGCGCAGCCTTCCTGCTGATGGGGGTGCAAGGCACGCCGCTGATTCGAGTCGGAAGCGCGGAGAGCGGTGTAGAGCTTGAGCGTCGCCGTCGGCGGGTCGAGAAGGCAATCGAGCAGGCCCGGCAAGAGGAGAGCCCGGAGGTGGCGGCCGGGATCGTGGAAGCGGCGTCGATCATCGAGCCTCAGATCTTCCGATCCGCCGCCCACTACCGGAGCGAGCTGTACGCCTCCAAGGTCGGCGTGGCACTCCAGACATCCGGCGCTGCGATTGAGCGGTACTTGTTCGACCAAGGGCCTGACTTCGTGGCTACGACGGGCATGGGTACGGCCAATGTCGAAGTCAAGTACCGCGAACGGGGCCCACTGAGGATGCGAGACATTCAGCAGCTGGAGAAGTACAGTCGCGGCGCTCACGGTCTCCTGATCGTCACCAACGCTCCGCTTTCGCCAGAGGTAGAGAGCTACAACGCTGACGAGGACAATAGGCACATCGAAGCGGTCAGCTGGAACGGCGAGCGAGACAACGGAATCGTCATGCGAGCGCTCATGCGGGTGGCTGCTGCTGGCGGATCGCGCTCTGCGAATTAGAAGAAGATCGAAGATGGCTCGTCAGGCGGCTGTTCCCCTGGTCAGCTCGTCCCTGACTGTCGGGTGACGTCGGTTTCAGCGGGCGGCCTTGGCTGTACAAGTGGCTGTACAGCCAAGGCCCTCGCCGGTGCCTCGCTACAAACCTTCGAGGTCTCTTGCGATTTCGGCAGCTCGGGTTCCTACGGCCTGTCGTTCCGACACGATCGTCTCCGCCAACGCCTGCTGCCTTGCGTTGTGCACCTCGGCGGCCTCATTGAACCTCTTCACCCAGCTGGCGAGGGTCTGACGCTGGGCTAGAACCCACTCCCGAACAGCTTCCGTGCTCACGTCTTTCGGAAACTTCTTGCTCGCGTAGAACTCGTTCGCGTTGGCGTAGATATGGTGCTGCGACCCCGGCTCCATATTGAAATCCTGGAACTGGTCGATGCCCGCGGATCCAGGCCACTTCACCGACACGTCGATGCCATCGGGCTTCTCCAGTACGGTGGGAGAAGGTGCCGGCTCTCGGAGTTCCACCAACTGGAGCGACGCATCGCTTACGAAGCGAGCCACCGTGGTGCGATCCCCAAGTTGGTCGAACTTGCAGCTCGCAAGCCTGCGCTGGAGGTCGCGCTGCTTGCTGGCGAGGTACTCGTCAAATGACGGACTAAAAGTTCCCATGGGTGCTCCCTTCCATGCGGAGGGTACATGCGGCTGCAGCGGTAGCGCTCTTGGCGGATCTCCTCGTCGGGCAGTCGTAGACCGTCCAGCCTCCCCGGACGGGGACAAGGTGGAGCGCCCTACCGGACGAACGACCTTGGCCCCGTCCGGGGAGGCTGGTAGCCCTTGTGGTGCCCGGCGAGGTGATCCGCCCTCCCGGCTGATCTCCGAGGAGGGCCGGGGTTCGGGGCGGAGCCCCGAGGTCTTCAATACTTGGCAACCCCAAAGCGTGGCCGGCCGGCCCGACCGATGCCGGCCGGAGGTCGTCAGCAGGCCGGGGCCGGTCCGGCGCGGCCCGCTTGCGGGCCGCCTTGATCCTAAAGAGAGTGTTTCGGCAGCCAATCGCGCCGGCGCCTTGTCCCGCCACGGAGATGCTTGGCGCTCGCGTCCCACCACTAACCTGGCATGATCCCTCGGTCCTGTATCCAAGGATTCCCGGCGAGGCGGTCGCTGACGGTCCGGTGAGCACGTCACCGGCCCTGCTTGGGTGCTGGCGGGCCGTCCAGGTGTCCTCGGTTGCTGTACTTCCGCGCTGTACTGCCCGACGCGACGTCTCGCTTACAAGTTCTGGGCGTTTCGTCCGGCAGCGTCTGGTCATGTCCGCCACCTCGGCCGACCGTCCCTCCTCGGCTGCTGACGTACGCTCTCGTCGGGCGCGGTTGCTGTCACCGTTGCTGTCTATAGCCGGCCCACCTCGCTGGCTCGCCGTGCACCGTCTTGAAAAGGCGGCCCGATACATGGGGCGCTCGCCGATCGGTGTCGACGAGTGGCGTTGGCGTTAGGTCCGTTGCTGTCCTCTGCCAGCGGTCTGCGGTTGGTGTGGCGGGTCTCGCTGACTTCTTGCTGGCGAGGAGGCCAGGGGACGGCGCATACGATGGATGCGTGATCTGGATTGACGGCCACGAGTACGGCACCGCCGCCGAGATTGCCGCCGCCCTCGGTCTCGACATCACCGCCGCGCGGGTGCGCGACTGGGCGCGACGAGCTGCCAACCCAGCCGACCCGCTTTACGGCCTTCTGCCCCGTCATCACGTACCCGGCCGAGGTCGGGGCAGCACCTGGTACCGGTACGACCAGGCTGCCTATGTGGAGCTCGTGACCCGTAGCACCAAGGGCGGGCCAGCGCGCATCGGTAGGTGGAAGCCACCAAGCGGGCCGAGTTGACAGGCGTGCAGCCACATGCGACAGTCATCGCACATTCAGCTTTAGGTGGAGTGTGCCCGCAGCCCGGATACGCACAAGTGTCCGGGCTGTGGTCGTGCCCGGGGCCAGGTATAGCCAGCCACGATCACGCGGCATGAACATCTGACGAAGCGCTTGCTGGCGAAGCCGTTCCAGCCTGTTGTGCTGGGCCGGGTGACTACGCCCTTCGTCGTTAGAAGACCAACGGCGCGTAGCTCGTTGACTAGGACGTGAAGCTCCAGCAGGCCTGATCCATTTCACGACCCCGAGTAGACCCTCGGGGTTTTTTCATGCCTACTAAACGATCTTGACGGAGGATCCGTGCCTACTCCTGGACGTACGCGGCGCACGAATGCATCGCCAGCGCAGCGGCTCGCTCGGATCACTCCGGGCGCGGGTCTGCTGGGCGGAGGTATCGCCGCCTGGCTGGGCTCGGAAAGCGGGAATCCCGTCCTGGGCCTGATCGTGGCGGCTCTCGTGGCGCTGCCTGCGTTGCTCATCTCCCTCCTCGTGGCAGTCGTCGTACTCCGCCGTGACGAATCCGTCCAGAACCGCATTAAGCTGATCAAAGCCCTCGCAGAGTTCCTCAAGTCGCGTTGACGGTTGGCGTAGCCGTCGGGCACCCAGACCGCGCGTCAGACGTTGAGCGGCCAAGGGGCAGAGGCAGCAGCCGGTTCCCCTGTAACGACGAGCCTCGCCACAGCACGGTCCGCGACAGAACCTCCAACCGGAGAGCCTCCAAGAGTAGGCAGGTCATCGTTGCAGCCTCCAAGAGAGAGGTCGGTTCTGTTGTAGGCTTCGCCCCATGGATCCGGAGAAGTTCACCTCGCAGGAGTTCGGTGAGGTAACGAAGCAACCAGGGGAGGATTGGGCGTTCTGGTACTTCAGGCCGCACGCCGTCCCCAGGGAAATCACGCTCAGCATGGACACCATTCTGCTACTTTCCGGCGCTGATGCGGCTCTTGGCCGACTCTCCGGCGTTGGCCGGCTTTTGCCTGATCCTGGCGTCCTAGTTCGTCCTTACCTAACCCGAGAAGCCCTCGCAAGCTCTCGAATCGAAGGCACTCAAGCATCACTCTCAGATGTCTTGCAGGCAGAAATCGGAGAAGAAGCGACTGAGAGCGAAGACGTTCAAGAGGTACTAAACTACCAACACGCACTCAGCAGAGGAATTGGACTGTTGGAGCAGCTGCCAATTAGTCTACGCCTACTCAAAGAAGTGCACAGAACTCTGCTAACCGGGGTGCGGGGCCAAGAAAAGTTGCCGGGAGAGTTTCGAAGCTCGCCGGTCTGGATCGGCAGCAGTAATGCCTCGCCCTCCACCGCCACCTTCGTGCCTCCAATACCCGGCGACATGGAAGACGCACTAGCCGACTGGGAACGGTTTGTTAATGAACCCTCTCGACTGCCGCTGCTGATTCGCTGTGCGCTCATGCACTATCAGTTCGAAACAATTCACCCATTCCTCGACGGTAACGGCCGGATCGGCCGCCTCCTGATTATCCTAATGCTGCTTGAACAGCAAGCACTCTCGGTGCCACTCCTTTACCTCAGCGCGTATATGGAAGATAATCGCAAGGAGTACTATGATCGCCTTCAGGCCGTCCGGGAGCGGGGCGAGATTCAGGAGTGGCTCCAGTATTTCTTGCGAGCAGTCAATACACAGGCAGACGAAGCCTCCAGCCGGATCGGCCAACTAGTCGACCTAAGGGAGAAGTACCGCTTGGAGTTGAAGGGCGGCAAGAGTCGGGCCGGCGAAGTAATGGAGCTCTTTTTCTCTAATCCATTTATCACCGTCAAGCGAGTTGAGAAGCAGTTGTCGGTCACCAATCAGGGCGCCCGGAATTTGATTGAGGCTCTGGAGCAGCGCAACTGGCTAAGGAAGATCGGACCCTTTGGACGAGGTGGTCGAATCTTCTGGCTCTGCGATGATGTATACCGAATCATCAACTAAGGGTTCATCGGTGCGACGAAGTCCGCTTCCGGGCGTGTCACTCCCGTCCTGTCTGCTCGGAGTCGCGTCACCCCTAACTTCCAACCCGACCCACCACATCGTTGGAACTTCAAGTCCTCAACGCAACCGCCGTTGGAGCGTCACCCCTAACTTCCAACCCGACGCACCACATCGTTGGAACTTCAAGTCCTCAACGCAACCGCCGTTGGAGCGTCACCCCTAACTTCCAACCCGACCCACCACATCGTTGGAACTTCAAGTCCTCAACGCAACCGCCGTTGGAGCGTCACCCCTAACTTCCAACCCGACCCACCACATCGTTGGAACTTCAACAGTGTCTGACAAGGCATCCCGTCTGCCGTCGACCCGCCCTACTGGGGAGCGGGCCGCCGCCCGGCCCGCCATGTCAAGGACGGCACTGTCGTCCTCGGCGGCCCTGTGGGCTTCCGCTTTCCGCGCCAGCCGCGGGCGTTCGGCGTGGCCGGAGCGGAGCGCCAGCGGAGTGCAGGTCACGCGCCCAGGCGGCGGCGGCGCGTGCGGCCCGCTTGTCGGGCCGCCTTGAAGACGTCAGAAACCTTGAACGGGGAGTAGCTCTCGCATCCGTTTGACGGCTGCAAACACCGCCTACGTGGGGCCGGGCCGCGGCACAAGCGCGTCCGCCGGGCTGCCGGTCCATGCTGCCGAGGTGCGCCACTCGTCGACGCGAAGCAGGATCTCTGCGACGGCGCTCGGATCTGGTCTGCGCGGTCGTCCAGGATCGGGTCGTTAGTGCCCGGCGGTGTGGGGCGTCGCGAATGGGGCGATGCTACAGAGGTGATCTTGGCTCCACGTTCCGGCGCCAGTCGACAGTTGTCAGCTGGCGTCCGACCATTCCTGGGCGAGGATGGAGTAGAGGACGGAGTCTCGCCAAGCGCCGTTGGTGTGGACGTGGTCGCGGAGCCGACCTTCGTACTGCATACCGAGCCGCTTTGCAACGGTGATGGATCCGGCGTTCTCGGGACCGATGGCAGCGGTGATGCGGTGGAGACCCAGATCTTTGAAGCCGTAGGTGATGAGGGCCTGGGCAGCGTCGGTGGCGTAGCCGTTGCCCCAGTGGTCGGCGTGTATGGCATAGCCGAGTTTGGCGGCCTTGACGCCGGTGAGGCCGAGCCGAGCGAACCCGATCATCCGGTCGGCTTTGTCGGTGACGGCGAGGTAGTACTCATTCCGCGGTTCGTTCTGGGCGCGGCTGATGGCGCTTTCGATCATCGTGACGACGGCGGCGTGGTCGCGGCTGTCGTGGGAGAGCCATTGGGTGACCCGGTCGTCGCCGACGATCGTGAGAGCGTCGGCGGCGTCCGTGGTGCGGAAGTCACGCAGGTCGACCAGGTCGCCGGTGATGCTGATCGGGAACATCCCTGCTGTCGCTAGGCCGGTGCGCTGCCGTGTTCCGCGTACGTCGCCCGTTGCTGCTGACGGGCGTCGATGGCGGCACGGATGCGCCGGGCAAGCCGGCTTGGCACGTGCGGCTCGGCCTCGTCGACAGTAAGGAAGCGTCCTTCGGCTATTTCGCCATCTCGGAAGGCAATGCACTGCTGTTGCTCGTCGGTGAGGGTGCCGGCGTCGAAGATGAAGAGAAGTTTGTCGCCTTCGTTGTCGGCGGGTGCCCAGTCGACGACGAGCATGGGGCCGACGTTGACGGTGAGGCCGAGTTCTTCCTGGATTTCGCGGATGCAGGCGGCGCGGGGTGATTCGCCGGGTTCGACGTAGCCGCCGGGGATGTCCCAGTGGTCCTTGTACGTCGGGCGCAGCAGGAGCACGCGGTCCTGGGTGTCGAAGAAGAGGGCGCCGGCGGCGACGCGTGGGGTTGCCATGGGTGGCATCTCGTTGGCCGTCACGAGGGCAGCCTAGACGGGGGTGGGTTAGTCGAGCACGTTGAGGCGGCGGGCGAGGCCGACGAGTTGCGGGGAGGGTTTGCCGCGTTGGCGGCGGATCCAGGTGAGGGTGAGTTGTCGGCTGAGGAAGTGGTGGCGTACCTGTTCGGGTGCCATCTGTTCGGCGTCGAGGAGGGCGGCTTGAGCGTCGTCGACGCGGTTGTGGGAGCTGTAGGCGCGGGCGACTTCGAGGGCGTGGCGGACGCGGCGTTCCATGGGTAGGGCGGTGGTGTCGACGCGGGGGCCGAGGTCGATGGCGACTTGGAGGTCTCCGAGTTCGGCGGCGGTGGCGACGCGGTGGATGGCGACGTTGGTGGGTCCGAACGCGGTCCACAGGTGGTTACCGTCGCCGCCGAGTCGGGCGGCGGTGTGGTCGGCGGTGGTGAGGAAGGTTCGGGTGGTGGGGGCGTCGTTGGCGCGGGCTGCGGCCATGGCGCCGGCGAGGAACAGGGTGCCGTAGACCGACAGCAGCGCCGGCGTGGGCTGCTTAGTGAGGTGGGTTTCGAGGTAGCCAGCGGCGTCTTCGGTGAGGCGGACGGCTTCGGTGTAGCGGCCGGTGGAGTGCAGGGCATGGCCGACGGACCGGAACAGGGAGCCGGTGACGACCGGGTCGCCGGTCGGTCGTACGGCGGCGAGGCCGCGGTCGGCCGCGATCCAGGCGAGGTCGGTTTCCCCGAGTTTGGTGAGTTGGGTGGCGGCCAGTTGGTAGGTGAGGCCGAGCAGGCGGCGGGCTTGGTCCTGGTCGTCGCCGTCGTGGCCGTCGGCGGCGTCCTGGGCGCGGCGCAGCAGCTCGGGGAGCCGGCCGGTGACGTACCCGAACCGGGAGTCCTGGTAGGCGCCCCACAGGTTCCCGACGTCCTGCCGCAACGCCGCCAACGCGGGCAAGTCTGTGGGCGGGTTGGTGAATGCGGTGATGGCCCGGTAGTTCATCAGGGCGGCGCGTAGCGCGGGGACGGTTTCGGTGCCGCTGTCGGCGCTCCAGTCGGTCAGCGACGGTTCGGCGAGCAGGTCGCCAAGGGAGACGTCCAGGACGTTGGCCAGTGAGGTGATGACGGACAGCCGGTCCAGCTCGATCCGGTTGTTCTCGATCTTCCCGAGCCAGTCGGCGGTGCGGCCGATGAGTCCGGCGAGGACTTCCTGAGACAGGCCGCGCCGGCGGCGGTACCAGGCGACCCGTTCGCCGATCGTGAGCGTGTTTCCCATTCCGCGCATGGGTGTTATTGCCTCCCCTCGGGCCGCAGGGACCCCGGAATGATTTTCCGGGTTGTCGGCCGGGTTGTGCCACAACCTGTGTCCATGAGCGAGCCGACCGTATCGACTACCTGCCGATCCTGCGCGGGCATGGGCTGGAAGTACAGCACACAGCGATCCGCGCTGCGCACCGTCGCCGACGGCGGCGGCCGGGCTCGGCGGCTGGCGCGTCGGTCGTGCCTGGACTGTGCCGGCGTCGGCCGGACGGCTTGCTCGTGAGCTGGCACCGGGGCGGGTGCCGGCGTACGGCCGTCGGCAAGCGGCCACCCGAATGCCCGCCCGCCTCGGTGCCCACCAACCCGGGAGCCCGGTCGTGACCCCGCAGCCCGGTGACGTCCTGGTCATCGACGGGCAGGCGTCGGTGCAGTTCGCTGGCGACCGTCGGCTCCTGCTGCGGGTGACGGTGGTCGACCAGAGGCCGACCTATCACGGCTGGATCTGGCTCACTGGCTATGTCTTGGACGGCACCGGGCAGGCGATCGACAAACGCGAGGTGTTCGTCCAAGTCGCCGGGCTCCGCTACGCCAGCCGCCCCCGGCCGGCGCGGCCGGCGGCCCCAGCGCGGGCGGCGGGGAGGCGGCGTGTTTGACGTTCGCGTACGTCTCGGTGACGTCGTCCACCTGGCCGCGTCCGACCGGTTACCGGCCCTCGGACGGCCCGGTCGCGGTGTGGGTGACTGGGGTCCGGATGGTGACCAACCGGCCCGAGTACGACCGTTGGTTGTGGCTGGAAGGGCTCAAGATGCTGCCCGACGGCCGGCACGGTGACCAGACACAGATCCTCGTGCGCGCCGACCGGCTTGCCGGCGACGGGCCGGAACGGTGAGCGTCTACCTCACCGCGCCCGTCCGTGCCCAGCTCGCCGCCGCGCAGCGCTTGCTTGACCGGCACACCCCGTCGAGCGCCGACGGATGCTGCGCCGCCTGTGGCGTTGATGGCCCGTGTCCGCAGCGGCGGGCCGCGCTACGGGTGTTCGGACGGTACGGCTGCCTTCCTCGCCGTTGGTTGGGCGCTACCCGGCCTGACCTTGTCCAGCCGCCGGCCGGCTGGTCCGGTTGGCTCGCCGGTGCTGTCGGTGACGCGATGCCGACAGGTCTGACCTGGGGTTGTCTCGTCAAGCTAGCAGGCTCTAAGCTCCTGTATTGACATGCTGTGACCCTTGAATGGTGGGGTGGCCCGCGATGGCGTACGAGATCCCGACGCCGAAGTATCTGCGCGTGTTGAACACGCTGCGCAAGCGCATCGAGGACGGCGACTACCCGCCCGGCGCCGGTCTACCGTCGGAAAGCCAGCTCTGCACCGAGTTCGGGGTTTCCCGCCCGACCGTGCTCAAGGCCCTGGGCATCCTCAAGCAGGACGGCTGGATCGAATCCCAGCAAGGCCGCGGCAGCTTCGTCCGTGGCCGACCTCCGTCCGGCCGCACCTCACCTCAGTACGCGCAAGATGCGATCGAGCTGGATGAGACCGCCGACACCGAGATGCTGCACGTCGGCCCTGTCCTCGCCTCACCTCGCGTCGCTGCTGAGCTGAGAATTCCGGAGGGGACCCCGGTCTATGAACGGCGCCGGCGGACGGTCGGACCGGCCGGACCGGTCGACCTCATCGCCACCTTCGTGCCCGTGGACATCGCCGTCGGCACCGACATCACTAAACCCGACCCGATCCCCGGCGGCCTGCTCGACCACATCACCCGGCACAAGAACCTGCGACCCGACTACGTAACCGAGCGGATGACCGCCCGCCGCGTTGACCAGGCCGAAGCCAAAGCCCTCGACGTCCCCGACGACGAACCAGCCATGAGCATTGTCATAACAGTCCACCAAGCATCTAGAGACCCAATACTTACCTCGATCCTGGTCATGCCTGGTAGCCGCCATGAAGTTGAAGACATGTATCCACTTCCGTAGCCGCGATCACAAGACAGACTGCTTGCGTCGGCGGTGATGCGACTGGCTCGCAATGGTCTGCGTTATCCGAATATAGATTGATTTTTTCGCTTCAAGTACTGTAGTTTTTGGTGCGAAAGGATTTTGTCGAACATGGCATCTTCGATACCTGCCTCGCGAAGAAGGCAGAAGACAAGCAGCCAGAAAGCGCTATCAGAGATGTAGAGCTGATCCTCGACCGCTTGGCGCATTCGCCTGCCATAATGGTGCGCTATCTCGTTTCGATGATTCTTCAGCTCCGTTGCCCATTTCCCCGGATCGCAAACCAGTTCGGCGAACTGTGCTCCCGCGATAGAAATGCACTCGCTAATTCTCTCAACGAACGTCCGACCCCGAGATTGCCCCGTCTTGATTCTGTCGAATCCTTCCAGCGCGGCGGCGCGATTTAGGAACCTATCCGACACGTACATCTTTTCGGCATACTTGGTGGCCATCGCCCGCCCAAGTGCGGAACGAAACTTTTCGGTCACCTGCATCCAGGATGCAAGTCCAGCCACGCCGCCGATATCGTCCAATGTGAAAAAGAGACTGTGCCGGTCGAGCGGTTTGGCATCGTCCTTCCGCAAGGCGGTCCAGGCTGACCATACGGTGAATGATTCATTCCTGCGACGGCCACCACGGTCTTCAACAAGATCGGGGTGCATGACGCGAATCGTCCCGTATTGTGCACTGCGATCAGTTGCGATAGATACGAGGTCTTGCAGGTCGCTTGCTTTATCGAGAAGGTCCTCGATTGGAATTACCCGCTCGTAGTGAATAGCCAGAGAAAAGTTTTCTGTTAGAGCAGCAGATGATCCAGGACTGCTGGTGGAAAGGCCATGTGATAGCCATAGTTCACCCCCATCTGGAAGCGCTACCGTGCGCTGCGGAAGGCGTGACGCATGTAGCTCAACCTGGGGCGCGTCCACGACTGCTCCATCATTGAATACCTGCACAATTCCACTTTGAGGAACCCACTCAGTCAATCCGTCAAGTGCGAAGTTAAGTTGATTTCCACCGACTGGCTCCCCTTCGGAAAACCACACTCCCTCATAAACGTGATTGACGTAAATTGCCTCTTCATACGACGGCCCAAATACTCCCCCGCGAGATCTCAACTGGAAGCAGCCCTCTAGGGTATAGGCGCGTCCGTTGCACTCACCATGAAGACGACCATAGTTGCCCGACCGGGCAATCAGATCCTCCGAGATTGAAATTCTGGTGCTGCCATCAGCCATGCGCTCGGGCACTGCCAAGTCTTCAGGTCGACGGAGGCCACCAATCAACGTAAGTCTACCGCCACTGGTCAGATCAAATTTAAGGATGCCGGGAACCCTTCGCCCCGGCTCGCCCAGCATCCACCAATGTCCGGCTGTTTCGAGGGTCTCCATCCATTCCTCCACGCGTGGGCAGCCAAATAGGATCCCATATGGCTTCTGCTCGCGCAAGGCCCACCAAGAGGTCGTCAACGGACTCGCTTCGCCAACTCGGACACGCTGCCAGGAAAGGGCTTTGGCGGGTCGGTGACAGTCGACTGGCAAACCCACGCGACTTCGGCACGGTGTGTAGCCAGACCGATCCTGAGAGTTCGAGTTTGTGACAGAGCACAGCGCCCGCGCAAGCTGTTGCTAGCTGGGTCGACAAGCCGTGCACAGCCCGGAGCGCCACCACGAAGGCTCACATCGGCTCTCTTGACCACGCTACGGTCCAAGAACTCGGGCGTCGCCTGATGCCGTCGGTCCAACGTGCCATCCGCTCCACATCAACCTTGCTCATGCTTACAAGTTGCCGTATCTTGTCAGATCAACCGGTTGTATTTTTGACGACTGTGAGGCTGGGAGGCTGTGTAGTGGTTCCGATGACGTTGAAGGTGCCGGTCCCGTTCGAGTACGTGTTTCCCTCCGGGGCGTTGTGCCTGGGTGTGGCGCCTCAGGTGGACTTTGACCGGCGGAATGAGCCGGACAACCAGGCGCGGGACAAGGAGACCGGCGAGCGGGTCTGGGTAGTGCGCGTCCTGGACCTGGACCCGGAGGCCGGGAAGTTCGGTCGGTCCACTGAGGTGAAGGTCAAGGTGATCGCGCCGCAGCAGCCGGTACCGCCTGCCTCGACGGTGCCGGGTTACCCGCCGGCAGTGGAGTTCGAGGGCCTGACCCTGACGCCGTACGTCGACTCGCAGCGGTGCAAGCCGGGCCGGTCGTCGGGTGATTGCCGGTCGCGGATGGCGTACTCGCTGCGCGCGTCGTCCCTCGTTCCGGCCGGCTCGGTCGTATCGCCGGCGGCTGCCTGACCTTTTGAGCGCGCGGGGCGGGTCGTTTCCCCGCCAAGAGTCCCGACCCGTCCCGCGCGTCGACCCCTCAATCCCTCACATGTGAAGGAGGGCCTGGTGCCCACCGTAGTTCAGGCTGCCCTGATCCAGCCGCACCCCTCGTCTGGCCGGCTGCTGCTGTCGGGGCGGTGGTCGTGATGCCGCGTACTCGTATGGCGTGGCTGCGTCACGCGTTCCGGGAGGTGGAGGCGCGGCTTTGCCGGCTGCTCGGATTGCCGCCGGTGGCGGTGTCGGTGGCGGCGATCCGCTGCCCGCACTGCGCCGAGTGGGTTACGCCGCGTCGGTTCGATCTCGCGCACATGGCGTGCCGGTCGTGTCTGGCGACGTTGTTCCGCCCGCGTCGAGTGTCGGCGTCGTTTGGTGGTGGCCGGTCGTGCCGCTGATCAACGTGATCCCTGGGGACAAGATCCCTACCGCGCCGTTCAATGTCCGGCTACCCGTGTGCCGGGTACCCGGCTGGCTCCTCGCCCTCTGGTGGTTGCTGCGCGGCCTGACCCGGTTGACCGTCCTGGCGGTCCGGTACTGGTGGCTGACCGCGCCGACCGTCGCGGCCGCGTGGATACGGGTCCGCTACGGCTGGCCGACCCTCGGCGCCGTCGTCCTGGTCCTCACGGCCGTCGGCGTCGCCTGGTGGCGGCTGCACCCGTCGTCCTGGTGGCGGTTCGGCTGCTACCCGCTGGTCGGCCGGTGGCGGCGGTTGTGGGTGTACCGGCGGCGGTGGTCGTCGGTGATGGCCACCTGCGGGCTGGCGATGGCGTTCGCCGGGGAGCGGTACGTGCCGCAGCTTCTGGCCGTGCGGTGTGACCGGTTCGGGGACCGGGTGACGGTGCGGATGCTGCCCGGCCAGATCCCGGACGACTGGGGGCAGGCCGCGGAACGCCTCGCCTACGCCTTCCGCCTGCGCGACGGCCGGGCCGCGTCGGCCGGGCGACCGGATCGGGTGGTGCTGCACTTCAACCGCCGCGACCCCCTCGCCGCCACCGTCGCACCCCTGCCAGTGCCGGAGGTGCCCGACCTAACCGGCCTGGCGCTCGGCGTCCAAGAGGACGGCCAGCTCTACCAGCTACGCCTCGCCGGGTCGCATGTGCTCATCGCCGGGGCGACGAACTCGGGCAAGGGCTCTGTCATCTGGTCCCTACTGCGGTCCCTGGCGGGTGGGATCCGGTCGGGGTTGGTGGAGGTGTGGGCGTTCGACCCCAAGGGCGGCATGGAACTCGCGGCGGGGGTGCCGTTGTTCGCCCGGTTCGCCTACGACGACCCGGACAGCATGGCCGGCGTCCTGGAGGAAGCCGTCAAACGCATGCGCCAACGCGCGGCTCGGCTGCGGGGCGTGACCCGGCAGCACGTGCCGACGGCGGATGAGCCGTTGCTGGTCCTGGTCGTCGACGAGCTGGCCGCACTGACCGCGTACATCACCGACCGGAAGGTCCGCGACCGCATCCGCGAATCCCTCGGCCTGCTCCTCAGTCAGGGGCGGGCGGTCGGGGTGCACGTCATTGCGGCGTTGCAGGACCCGCGTAAGGACGTCCTGCCGTTCCGCGATTTGTTCCCGACCCGGATCGGGTTGCGGATGACCGAACCGGAGCAGGCGGACATGGTCCTCGGCGACGGTGCCCGCGACCGGGGCGCCGTCTGCGACCGGATCCCCGAAACGGCGCCCGGTGTCGGCTACGTCGTCCTCGACGGGCGGCGGGAGCCGGTACGGGTGCGGTTCTCCTACCTCACCGACGACGACATCCGCCACCTCGGCCGCGAACACCGCCGCCTCACCCCCGACACCGACGAGAGCGAGGTGACCCGATGAGCAAGCAGGCAACCTCGGCCGGGGAGCGGGTGGAGGGCGTGGTCCTGGTCGTCATCGTCATCACCGTCGGCAGCCTCGCCGGGGCCGCGTCGTTCACGCACGTGCATGACTGGACGATGGCGAACTCGCCAGGGCACACCGGGGACTGGTTCGGCTGGGCCAACGCCGCCATCTCCGAACTCATCCCCATCGCCGCCCTCCTGATCATCCGCCGCCGGCGGCGGACGGGCGGGTCGATCGGCTACCCGATGTTCCTGCTCATCGCCGCCGTGATCCTGTCTCTGTCGGCACAGTTGGCGGTCGCCAAGCCGGGTGTGTCCGGGTGGCTGCTGTCGGCCGTCCCCGCGCTGGCGTTCCTCGGCCTGTCCAAGCTCGTCTTCTCGACGTCGGCGAAGCCTGAACCGGCCGGCGAGTCGGTGTCGGAGACGGATGACGTGCCGGCCAGGCAGACGACGACTGTCTCCGATGGCGAGTCGGTCGAGCAGCCGGCGCGGCCTGTCCGCGGCCTCGTCCCTGTTGTCGGACAACACGACCTGGCGGCGCCGGTCGACCAGGTGCGGCCGGTCGTCGAGCAGCGACGGCCGCGGTTGGTTCCTGTTCCGGCGGCGGCGTTCTCCGCTCGTCGTGTTGCTGCTTCCAGTCAGGAGGGCTGATCGTGTTCGTGCAACGGATGCTCCTCCGGCCGTGGTGGCCGGACATGCCTCAGATCATGGGGATCGCTGGCGCCGTGGCGGGCGAAGTTCTGACGAGCGTCGAGCAGGCTCAAACCCCGGTTCGGTCCGCCGCGCACCCGAGCCGCGTCGTGGTCGTCCTGCCCGTCGTCCTCCCAGAAGCAGACAGGGCAGATGCCGTAGCCGCCTCGCTCGTCCAGCGTCAGATACCCACAACACGGACACGGGTACGGCCCACCCTCGGGACCTCGGAACACGTTTACGAACGGCCCGTCATCGGTCACGCCACGCAGTCTGGCACGCCGGTGACCGGAACGGAGGCCCTCCGATGACCAGCCCGCAACTCGAACTCATCACCGCCAGCCCCGCTCCGACTCCGACCCCGCGCCCGCCGGTGCGGCCGGGGTCGCGGGCGGACCGGATGCGCAAGCCCCTGGCCAAGGACGCGCTCAAGCAGCTCGCCGAACAACACGGCGTCTGCACCCGGCCGCTCGTGCTGCGCCGCACCGACACCCACACCGGCCAAACCGAGGTCGTGGAGGTTCCCTGCGGCGCGACCCTGGCGGCGAAGTGCAAGCCCTGTGCCGAACGTGGCCGGCGGCTGCGGATCCAGCAGATCCGGGAAGGCTGGCACCTCGCCGACGAACCGGCCGAACCCGCCGACCGACCCGACCGGGAAGTTCTCGACCTGGTCCAGCAGCGGGCACACCTGGAATTCGACCGGTAAGCCCTCCACTACCAGCCCATGACCCCCGACGAGCGGGCCGCCCGGATCGCGGAGTTGGACGAGCAGATCGCGGCCCTGGACGAAGAACTCGGCGAAACGAGTCTGCGTGGTCACCTGACGCCGCGCGAGCGGGACGAGCGGCCACGACGGAAGCGGTCGACTCGCCGGCGGCAGGACTCGCCGGACCTGCCTCGGCTGCCGGTCGACCCGCGCACGGTCGGCCGCGCCTACGCCGGGAAGGCCGGCAAGACCTACCGGCCCTCCATGCTCGTCACGCTCACCCTGGGCTCGCACGGGCCGGTGCACTCGCACCTGCGGCGGGGCGCCTACGTCGCGCCGTGCGAGTGCGGCCAGCGACACGGCCCGCACGACGACGTCCTTGGCACACCCGTCGACCCGACCACCTACAACTACCGACGGGCCGCCCTGGACTCGATCCACTTCGCCCGGGTCATGGATCGCTGGTGGCAGAACGTCCGCCGCGCCGCCGGCTGGAACGTCCAATACGCCGGCGCCGTCGAACTCCAACGCCGCCTCGCCCCGCACGCCCACTTCGCCATCCGCGGCACCATGCCCCGCCGGCTGCTCAAGCAGATCGCCGCCGCGACCTACCACCAGGTGTGGTGGCCGTCCTTCGACGAACCGGTTTACTCGCCGGACAAGCCGCCGGTCTGGGACGTCGACCAACAGGCATACGTCGACCCGCGCACCAAGCAGCCGCTGACGCCGTGGGCGGTCGCCCTGGACGAGCTGGAGCAGCCCGACAGCCGACCCGCCTACGTGGCGCGGCTCGGCCGGATCGACGCCCGGGGCATCGAGCAGGGCACCCGCGACGCGGAACGGTCGATTCGGTACGTGACGAAGTACGTCACCAAAGACCTGACCGACCAGGCCAAACCCCGCACCGACCCGCAGAAGGCGCACTTCGACCGGCTCCACGCTGAACTGTCGGTGCTGCCCTGCTCGCCGACCTGCGCGAACTGGCTGCTCTACGGCGTCCAGCCCGACGGCGCCAAGCCGGGCCTGACGCCGGGCCGCTGCACGGGAAAGGTCCACCAGCGGGCGACGCTCGGCTTCACCGGCCGGCGGGTACTGGTGTCCCGGCAGTGGTCCGGCAAGACCCTCGCCGACCACCGCGCCGACAACCGGGCCTGGGTCCGTGCCGTCCTCGCCGGCGGCATGGCCGACACCGACGAGCACGACCAGGCCGACACCGACCCGGACGGCAAATCGCGCTACCGGTTCGAACTCGCCCGACCCGAAGACCCCGACGTCCTACCCCTGGAACACCGCGTCCTACGCGCCGTCTCGGCCCGCATCCGCTGGCGGGCAGACCTCGACGCCGCCCGTCGACGAGCCGCCGGCGGTGTTTCGGCAACCGCTACTCCCCTCTCCTCGGCCGCCTGACTCATCGGAGGAACCACCCCTTATGGAAAGCGAGCTGTTGACTGTTCCTCAGGTACTCGCCGCGCTGAACGGCGTTTCGCGGCGGACCTTCTACCGCTGGCGTGAGTTGGGTATCGCGCCGGAGTGCATCAAGCTGCCCAACGGTGAGCTGCGCATCGAGCGGCGTGACCTGCGGGCGTGGCTGGAGCAGCACCGGGAGGCGGCGTGAAGTCGCGGGCGGTGCGGGTCTGGGACACCCGGGTCAACAAGGGCGCCGGCAAGAAGAAGACGTACACGGTGCGGTGGATCGTGGCGGGTCGGGAGAAGTCGCGGAACTTCGCCACCCGGGCGCTGGCGGACAACCACCGGTCGGACCTGATGCAGGCGATCAACCGGGGCGAGGCGTTCGACACGGTCAGTGGGCTGCCTGACTCGATGGTGGAGGCGAAGGGCGCGGCGTCGTGGCTGGAGTTCGTTCAGTCGTACCTGGATATGAAGTGGCCGGGCGCGGCGGCCAAGTCACGGGAGAGCATGGTCGACGCGTTGGCGACGGTGACCCCGGCGTTGGTGCGTGACCAGGCGGGCCGGCCGGCGCGGGACGAGCTGCGACGGGTGCTGTTGGATCACGTGCTTCCGCCGGCGGTTCGGCGGTCGGAGGTGCCGGCGGAGCTGGCGCCGGCGTTGCGCTGGCTGCGGCGGAATTCGTTACCCCTCAACGAGGTCGGGGAGATGGCGGTGGTCCGGGCCGCGTTGGACGTCCTGGCGGTGCGGCTCGACGGGCGGCCGGCGGCGCCGACGACCGTGCGGCGTAAGCGGTCGGTGTTCTACAACGTGTTGCAGTACGCGGTGGAGTTGGAGGCGTTGGAGTTCAACCCGGTCGACAAGATCCGGGTACGGGCGCAGCGGGCGAAGGTCGCCGAGTCGGTCGATCGGCGGGTGGTGGTCAACGGGCGCCAGGCGCGGGAGCTGCTGACCGCCGTGTCGTACGTCGGTGAGCGGGGTGCGGTCGGCCGCGGTGAGCGCCTGGTCGCCTTCTTCGGCTGCCTCTACTTCGCGGCGCTGCGACCCAGTGAGGCATTGGCGCTGCGGGAGCAGGACTGCCACCTTCCGGCAATGGGCTGGGGCCGGCTGACGCTGGTCGACAACCGGCCGCAGTCGGGCAAGCGGTGGACCGACAGCGGCGAGGTGCACGACCGGCGTGGGTTGAAGCACCGGGCGGCGGCCGAGTCGCGGGGCGTGCCGATCCCGCCGGAGCTGGTCGGGATGCTGCGGGCGCACGTCGACCGGTTCGGGGTCGCCGAGGATGGGCGGCTGTTCCGCAGCGAGCGGGGCAACGTCGTCGCCGGGTCGACGTACTCCCGGGTGTGGAAGGCGGCGCGGCGGCTGGCGCTCACTCCCCCGCAGGTCGCGTCGCCGCTGGCCGGACGGCCGTACGACCTGCGGCACGCGGCGGTGTCGCTCTGGCTGAACTCCGGCGTTCCGGCAACCGAGGTCGCCGCGCGGGCCGGCCACTCCGTCGATGTCCTGCTCAAGGTGTACGCCAAGTGCCTCGACGGCCAGGAGGCGACCGTCAACCAGCGGATCGAGCAAGCGCTCCTTGGCCCCCAGAAGCGGCTCGTAAGCGACAGAAGAGGAGGATTGCGCCGCGCGTCAACGAAGGCTCCAAGCGGATATGATCCTTCCCTACTCAGCGCGCCTCTACCGCCGTGGTTCGATCGGAGCCATACTGACCTTGTCTTACACACCCCTTCCCAGGCCCAGCTATTTAGATGATCTAGAACATCTGGGGGCACGCAACGGAACCCGCCGCTGGCGGGACCCCAACGGTCGCATCTACACCTACGACGGCCAGCATTGCGAGTTGGAGGTATTTAACTCCCGAGGTCACCATATCGGGGTCGCCGACGTGTATACTGGTGAATTTACGAAGCCTGCGGTTAGAGGAAGGAAGATCGATGTTTAAGCTTGTTCCGCAGCAGCAAGTCGACGATCGACCGACCTTCATCGACGATGTGCTGTCAGGCCGTACGACCCTTGACGCCATCGATGACTACATTGCGCGCTGGCATGAGGCGCCTGACCGCTCCTACGCGGCCGCCATGGAACTTCACGAGTTCTTGGGAATGACGTGGGACGAATATCGGCTCTGGGGCGAGAGGCCCGAGTCTCTTCGCTTTACAGTTGCGGCTCGACGAGCGCAACGTCCTGTCGCAGAGATACTTCGCACCAACTTAACGGGCGCAGCTGCACGGTCAAACGACACGACAGATGCTGAGCGTGTACTCGCTTGGCTGAAGTCGCGCGGCCGAATCAGGAACCGCTCCGCCGAATAATGGGCGATAGCGAACTTGGCCTATGGTGCACCCGAGGGCCCGAAGAGCCAGCGAAGATCCTTGCCTCAGCAATCGTTGCCAAATACGACCTAGCCCCTCCCATTAATGTTCAGCGGCTAGTACAAGAATGCGCAGAGCTTTCCTTTGAAGACTGGCCTTATGCGGGATGCGATGCACTAGTACATGGGCTACACGAGCCTCGACCGCAGGTTTTTGTCCGCACAGGACTTCATCCCAGGCGCCAGCGTTTAACCCTAGCGCACGAATATGGCCATATCAAAATGGGATGGCATTACGGAACGGTCGGCTGCCAGCCCGTTGCAAACGAGATCGACGGCGAACCACCAGAGCTGAGCACAACTGTCGGATACGATGCTGTAGGCCAAGAGCGCGAGGCCACACGCTTCGCGGGCTATTTGATTCTCCCCGAGACCTTCCTGCGACCATTAATCCGTAGCACCAATATGGATGCGATATTAGACGGCCTGAACAGCGCAGGGGTATCCGCCGACGCCGCCTTTATGAGGCTACGCAACTTGCTTCAACCCGGCTTTCTTTTCAAGTTCAAAGTTGGGGACGAACGGCGAACCTATGCTTCCCCCGGCACTGTCACCCCTGCTGGTTGTGGGCAGCTTGGCGAGCGCGCATTGAGAGACTCCTCAGCCGAGTGGGGAGTGGCCAATGTCAGCGACAGGAGAGTTGAGTGGTTCCGTCTCACGGATTTCGAACCATTCGTACCCGTGCCCGGATCGCCGTCGGCCACAGTCCTGCTTCGCTCGGCGATCGCATCATGCGAACTAGACGCAGCGCGCAGGCAAAGGATGTTACTCAGCATTAATGGCGTGGTCGGAGGCAGTCTTTCCGTCGAGCGGGCACACACCCCTCAGCAAGCGCTGGCACTCCTACGCCACAAGTTCGACAGCAAGTCTGAATATGAAGAAGTCGCCGCCCACCCCAGCTTCGATCTCTACCTACGTCGCAAGGTTGAAGAGTGGGCTCACAAACGCGGACTCCTCTAACCTCGATCGTTCATGGCTGGCGTCGGATGTATCGGCCTCGGGCGATTGATCGGTGTTCTCCGATGAATGCGGTCTTGGGGCATGGTGGTGGGCCGTCTGTCGCGGCGGTGGGCGTGGTCTCCT
>NZ_JBHSBN010000046.1:0-25978 GCF_042650605.1 Micromonospora zhanjiangensis
GACCTTCTACGTGACCCGCAATGGCCGCCGGATCGCCGCCATCGTGCCGGTTCCCGTGGCCGAGCAAAGTGAGCAGGCGCGAGGTTAAGGCACTGCTCGGGCCTAGCGGCCCTCCCAGCGCGGGCCTTCACCCCCGACCTGAAGGCCGGAGCACTGGCCCGCATTCCGGTAGCACCAGCGGTACCGCTGCCGCCACAGCTGGCGCAACGACGCCGGCGCCTCGGTCCAGGCGATGGCGCGTTCCTCGTACACCACCTCCCAGCCGGCCCGCAGCACGGCCATGGTGAGGTCGGTGTCCTCGGCGAGAGTGCCGGTCGGCACCCCGCCGACGGCGGCGAACACCTCGCGCCGGAAGGCGCCGATGGCGCCCGGGATGGTGGGCATGCAGCCCAGGACGTCGTACATCCGGCGGTCGAGGTTGAAGCCGATGACGTACTCCAGGTGTTGCCAGCGGCCCAACAGCCGGCGGCGGTTGGCCACCTTGGTGTTGCCGGAGATGGCGCCCACCGCTGGGTCGGCGAAGCCCTGCACCAGGTGGTGAACGGTGTCCGGCTGGAACACGGTGTCCCCGTCGACGAGCACCAGCAGGTCGCCGCGGGCGTGTCGGGCACCGGTGTTCAGGGCGGCCGGCTTGCCCGCGTTGGCCTGCCGGATCACCCGTACGCCGCGCAGCCCGAGGGCCGCCACGATGTCCGCGGTGCCGTCGCTGGAGCCGTCGTCCACCACGATCACCTCCAGCCGCGGGTACCGGCTGTCCACCAGCGAGCGCACGGTGGCGGCGATGTTGGCCGCCTCGTTGTACGCGGGCACGATCACCGAGACCGGGGCGAGGATCTCGCCGGGCCGCTCACGGCGGCGACGGACCCGGCGCAGGTGCACCCGGGCGCAGACCAGTTGCACCGCCAACCGGCCCAGCCCCAGCACCAGGGCGACGGCGAGCAGGCCGGCAGGGTCGCGACGTCGGCGTGGGTGAAGGTGTGCGAGCCGATCTCGTGCCCCTCGGCCAGGATCCGGCGGGCCAGCTCGGGATGCTCGTTGACCCGGGCGCCGAGCACGAAGAACGTCGCGTGCGCGCCGTGTTTGCGCAGCACGTCGAGCACCGCCGGGGTCCACCGCGGGTCGGGTCCGTCGTCGAAGGTCAGTGCGATCGTGCGGGCCGGCATGGACCGGCTGGTCGGGGTCTTGCCGTCCAGCCGGAGCACCGGGCCGCCCCGGACGATGTCGGCCGGTGCCGGTGGCGACTGGCCGGGTACGGCGCGGCCCGAGCCACCGCCGAGGCCCACCGCGTAGCCGTGCAGGGACAGGCCGGCGAGCAGGACCAGCAGGCCGAGCAGGAGCAGGAACCAGTGTGCCCGCGGATCGCGCCGGGCGACGTGCAACGGCACGGCTACGGCTTGCCCGGCGACTTGCCGACCTGACCGGGCGGCGTGGCCCGGTGCTGGTGGCCCTTGCCGGGCCGGGGACTGGCCGTCGGCGAGGCGGTGGGCGCCGGGTCCGCCGGTGCGGTGGTCGCGGTCGTCGGGACGGCGTCGCGGGCCGGGAGCGGATCCGCCGGACGGGACGGGCCGTGGGTGGCGGCCACCTCCTCGGTCACCACGCCGCGGTCGGACCGGTGCTGGCCGCCGCCGGTGGGCCAGTCGGGGATCGCCGTCGGCGAGCCGCCGAGCAGACCGGCGAAGAGCGCGACGAGGCTGGCCACGAGGACCGTGCCGGCACCCGTTCCGATCAACACGGTGAGTCGCCGACGCCGGCCGGTCCGGTCGACGAAGACCGGGTCCGAACGGGACGCACGGGTCGTCGAGATCCGACGGGAGTACCGCATTGGCACCTCTTCACAAACAGCATCTCGATCGGACGTACGGGTCCCGCCGAACCCAAACGCGGCCCACGATAGGTGGCCGGCGACACCAAAAACAAGACATCAAATATCGCGGCGACGGTGAAAAATACCGGGTCGCCCATGCGGTTTGTCCGCGTAACGGAAATGGCGGTTCCGCCGCTGCGGACCCCGTTTCCGCCGCCGTGTGCGGTCCGCCCCCGCACGACCCCGGTGACTCATTCGGGCGTCTTCTTCGCGTTCGGGTTGACCCGGTCGTTCTGCTCTGCGGCCGGCGCCCGACTGTGGGAGGCACTCGGCCGGGGACGCTCCGCCGGGGCGAGCACCACGGCGGCGCAGTAGGCGTACACCTTGTCCGCGCCACCCGCCGCGGTCACCAGCGTCCGGTACGCCGGGGTCTGCAGCGCCTTCCCGCGGTCCGCCGCGCCCTTGGCGAGGTAGGCCCTGCACAGCCCGACGGTGGACGGCACGCCGGCCGGTCCGGTACCGGTCGACGACGTGCCCGTACCCGTGGCCGGGGCCGGGCCGCCGGGCGGGGTGCGGGCGGGACGGGCGCTGGCCGGCCCGTCGACCGGGTCGGCGCCGGTCGGCGCGCGCGGCTGGTCCGGCGCCGGCACCGGCGCCGGACCAGCCGCGTCGGCGCCGCCGTGGACGTGGGTGGTCGCGGCGAACGCGACTCCGGCGGTGGCCGTGGCGGCCGCGACCGCGACCCAGGCGGTTCCGGCGGTACGGCCCCAGCGGCGTCGGGAACCGGCCGGTGGGGCGTGCCCGGCGGCCCGGGTGGTCCGGAAGGCCAGCACCGCCGCCTCCTCACCGGCGAGTTCACCGGGCCGGGGCGGCGCGGCCGCCGCGGTCAGCAGACCGGCGAGCGGGTCGCGGTCGGGTGCGGAGTCGCCGAACCCACCCCGCAGCAGCCGCTCCGCCTCCCGGGCGTCCGGCCGACCGTGTCGGCGGATCGTCATCGTCGTCCTCTCAAGGGGCAGGTCACTGCGATGTTCGGGGTTGTCCGGGCGGCGGTTCCGCAGCCAGCCCCGGGGGTGCGGAGTCCGGACCGGTACGTGCCGGGTCGGCCCGTCCGGGCGTGGTCCGGTCCGACCCGAGCGGGTCGTCGTGCTCCAACATCCGGGCCAGCCGGCGCAGCCCGCGGTGGGCGGCGACCCGGACGGCGCCGGGGCGTTTGCCGAGCACCCGGGCGACACTTTCGGCGTCCAGCCCGACGACGGAACGCAACAGGACCGCCTCGGCCTCGGTCTTGGGCAGGGTGGCGATGAGCGCGAGCGCGGACGCGGTGGCGATGCCCTCGCCGGCCCGTTCGGCGGTGTCGTCCCGGGCCGGCAGCTCGGCGAGCGCGTCGACGGGCACCGAGGTCGCCGGCCGGCGTCGTCGGTAGCGCAGGTGGTCCATGGCCCGGTTGCGGGCGATGGTCACCGCCCACGCCCGGAAGCCCTGCCCACCGTCGAACGACCGCAGGTCCCGGGCGATCTGCAGCCAGGTCTCCGAGGCCACGTCCTCGGCGTCGGCACCGACCAGGGCGGTCAGATACCGCAGCAGCCCCGGCTGGACGGCCCGGTAGATGAGCCGGAAGGCGTTCTCGTCGCCGGCCTGCGCCGCCCGAACGGACTCGGACAGGTCCGCCGTCACGACGGTCGTGCCCGCCGACGGTGTGCCGCGGGTACGGTCCACGCCCGCCGTCCGGTCACCATTTCCCGCCTCGCACCCGACTCCCCCGTCACCCGAATTCGCCGTCCCGGCCAAAAGGGTGATCATGCCGTCTCGCCCGATTCGAATCCGCCCCGGGAATTGTGAGATTCACCGGAATGTCGCGACGGCGCGTCGACGTAACGGATTCCGGCCCCGTTTCGCTCCCGACCCGGAACGGCGCATCGGAATGGTCCGCCCGGTCGGCCCGCGAACATACCGCACCGACCGCCAAGATCCACAAATGGAGGGACAGCCACCTCATCGCCATGACCGTCGGGAGCGCACAAGTCGTAGAGCGCCGGGCCGGGTCCGCGACGTTACATCCCGGCACCGGCGCGGCCGGACGGGCGGGCGACGGCGACGCGCGCCGGTCGGCCCGGATCGCGCCGGTCCGACCCCCGCGGAGCCGGACCGGCGGTACGACTCAGCGCCGCGTCTCGGACTCGCGCAGCGCGTCGGCCCAGTGGCCGGAACCGACCCGGGTGGGCAGCGGGTCGCCGGGTTCCCGGATAACGGCGTGCTCACCGGTGTGTTCGCTCGACGCGGCACCGAGGCCGGTCGCGCCGAGCGGACGGTCCCGGTCGAGGGTCACCGGCTCGGCGGGCCGCCGGTCGTCGCCGGCCCAGTCGCCCTCGGGTCGCGGCCAGCGCCGCCACCGCTGCACGCTGAGCACCGCCACCAGCAACGCCGCGCCCAGCAGCATGGTCGTGCCGGAGCGGACCGGGGTGGCCAGGTCGATCCGCTGACCGACGACCGACAGTTTGTGCCCGAGCAGGTCGATCAGCCAGCCGGGACGGGTCGCCATGGCGAGGTAGCTGCCCGCGTACACGGCGCCGGTCAGCACGGCGCCCAACGGGGAGAACCGCAGCGTCGCGATCAGCCCGAGCAGCAGGCCGGCGCCGGCCAGCAGCGCCGCCGTCTGGACGTACTGGCCACCGTTGAAGGTGCCGCTGTCCTGCGCCTTGTCGTACGCGGACAGTGACCGCGCCTGGCCGAGAGCGAGCAGCAGCCAAGCCAGGGGACCGACGATGACGGCGGCGAGCAGGGTCTTGAGATGTCGCATCCGGGCACCGTAACCGCGCCCGCCGCCGATGGGAACCGGGCGACCTGACCGTCGCTCCGGGGTGACGGTGCGTGTTTCCGTCAGGTGGTGCTGCCGGGCCGCAACAGGACCTTGGTCCAGCCCTGTCCCGGGGGGCAGGTGTGCCCTGAACCGAACGGCCGTCGGGCATGTGGCGGCGGCGGCGAAACCGAATGGTCGCCGACCGGTACGCCGTGCCAGGATCACCCGGTGACCAGCCCCGCCACCCACACCGAGTACGGCGACCGACGGGCCGCCCTGGCCGGGGAGCTGCGCACCCCTGTCGGTTCGCAGGTCCACGGGCTCGCCCTGACCGGCGCCGCGGACCGGGCCGAGGTGGCCCGGTTGCCGGCCGCCGGGCGGACCCCGCTGCCGCCGGAGCCGGACCTGGCAGCGGTCTCCGCCTGGTCGGTCCAGGCGCACCGCCGGCATTGGGGTTGGACCACCGCGAGGGAGGCGTGACGATGGGCAGGCAGACCGGTCGTACGGTGGTCGCGTCGAACCGGAAGGCGCGGCACGAGTACACCGTCCTCAAGACGTACGAGGCGGGCATCGTGCTGGTCGGCACCGAGGTGAAGTCGCTGCGGGCCGGCCGGGTGTCGCTGGTCGACGCGTTCGCCCAGGAGCGGGACGGCGAGCTGCTGCTGTACGGCCTACACATCGCCGAGTACGCGCACGGCACCTGGACCAACCACCAGCCCCGCCGGATCCGCAAGCTGCTGCTGCACCGGGTCGAGATCGACCGGATCCTGGATCGGCTGCGGGAGACCGGGCTGACGTTGGTGCCGTTGTCGATGTACTTCGACAACGGTTGGGCCAAGGTCGAACTCGGGCTGGCCCGGGGCCGGCGCTCCTACGACAAGCGGCAGGCGATGGCCGAGCGGGACGCCAACCGGGAGATCGCCCGGGAGCTGGGCCGGCATCTCAAGGGGCGGCGTCCAGGTAACCGTTGAGGTACCGCCAGGACGCGGCGGTGTCCGCGCCGGTACCGTGCGGCCCGCGTAGTTCGACGACGTACCCGGCGATGTCGGCCAGTTCCCAGCGCAGCCGGTAGTGGGCGAGGGCGGTCGGGTCGACCGGGCGGCCGGTGGCGGACGCGTAGCGCCGCAGCAGGTCGTCCGCGTCGTCGGCACCGTGGGTGAGCAGCCACAGGTCCCGCTCGGGCGGCGCGAGGCGGACCGTCTCCCAGTCGACGAGCCGCAGACCGGCCGGGTGCCGGATCAGGTTGCCCGGGTGCGGCTCGCCGTGCGTGACCACCCAGCCGGACGCGCCGGCGCGGACGTGTGCGACCTGCCGGTCGAAGTCGCCCAACAGCCGCCGCACGTGGTCGGCCCGACCGGCCAGCAGCCGGCGGGTCGGATCGGCGTACGGGCCGCCGGTCCAGGGCCGGTCGAGGGCGGTCAGGGCGTCGTGCAGGCCGGCCCGGTCGGGCAGGCTCGGATCGGCGCGGGCCGGCCGGGCACCGGCGAGCGGGGTGGCCCGGTGCAGGGCGACCAGCAGGTCCAGCACCTCGGCCCGGTCCGTGGGCCGGTGCGGGCCGAACCGGCCCGCCTCGCCCTGGACGGTCGGGAACACCGAGACGGCGTACCGGGGATCGAGCCGGGCCACGGCGGCGCCGGACCGGGTCGGCACCGGCGCGACCACGAACTCCAGGCCGGCGTCCTGGCGCAGCGCGAGCGCGGTGCCGAGGGCGCGGTCGAGCGCGGCGAAGGTGTCGTCCCGCGGTCCGTCCTGCCGATCGAGGTCGTCGACCGTCACGAACCAGTCCGTTCCGCCGTCGTCCCGCACCGACCAGTGGTAGCTGCCGAAGCCCACCGGCCGGTACGTCACCGCCCGGACGGTGAGTCCCCACCCGTCGGCCAGGGCCGCGATCAGCGCCGCGTCCTCGAATCCGTCCGGTCTCTCTTCCATGGGCGACGATCATGCCGGCCCTCGGGTGCGCCGGAAACCCGTTTTCCGACCGGTCCCGCCTCGGGTGGAGGCACCGACCGTCGACCCCGCCGCGACGGTCGGTGTCTCCACCCGACAGCGGCGGTTTCCGTGAACCTTCGGCTCACCCTGGCCACGGAGCGCGGGTGGCCGTCACGAACTCGTGCCGGCCGTGGTCGGCAGCCACGCCGGGTCGTCCAGGTCGGTGTTGATGACGGCCTCGACCAGGACCTCGCCGGCCGGCGTCAGGGCGACCCGCCGGGCCGCCGGATCCAGGGTGACCAGGCCGCGGTCGGCCAGCGTGGCGAACCGCTCCGACCAGGGCCGCGCGAACAGCGACCGGCCCGGGAACCGCCGGGCGTGCAGGTCGTCCCGCAACGGTTGCAGGCTGGACAGCGCCATCTTGACCGCCCGGGTCTCCTGGGCCGCGTCGGAGAACCGGGTCGCCGAGCCGAGCGGCAGCCGGCCCGCCTCGACGGCCTGGACGTACCGCCGTCGGTCGACGTCGGTGATCGCCTCCGACCGGCGGCAACTGGAGCTGCCGCCGAGGCCGATGGCGACCTCGGCCTCCTGCCGGTCCTGGTCGACCATGATGGACTTCCACACCTCCGGGCCCTTGCCCTGCCGGGCGAAGTACATGGTGGGGTGTTCGACGTAGCCGCCGGCGCGCAGGCCCTCGGTGAGCACCTCGCGCATCTGGTACTGCTCGGCCAGGGTCGGCCAGCGGTGCCCCTGCCGGACCCGCCGATCCCGGTAGGCGGGCAACTGCCAGGCCGCCGGCTGCACCCCGGCCACCCCGGTCCGGGTGTCGGAGTACGACCGCAGGTGCAGCTTCGTGCAGACCACCGCGGTCGGCTCGTGTTCGGTGATCACGTCGAGGTCCCGCCGTACGCTGTCGACCGTCTGGTCCAGCAGCCCGTACATCAGGTCGACGCTGATCCAGTCGAAGCCGGCCCGCCGGGCGTCGCGGATGAAGTCCACGCACATCCGGGCGGTGTGCTCCCGGCCGCACTCGCGCAGCACCTCGTCGTCGAACGACTGCACCCCGCTGGACACCTTGGTGCAGCCCAGCTCGGCGAGCGTTTCCAGCTTCTGCGGGGTCAGCGTGCTCGGGTCGCCCTCGAACCGGATCGCGGTGTCCGGACCGAAGGCGAAGTTCTCCCGGTAGAAGTCCAGCAACCTGCGGATCGCGTCGACCGGCAGCAACGACGGGGTACCCCCGAAGACGTTGAACTCGCCGATCGGGGCCCGGGCCAGGTTCGGCACCCGACGCAGCCACAGCCGGGCCTCCCGGATGTTCCAGTCCACCCATTCGGCGGCCTGGTCGTCGACCAGCGACTGTGGGCCCTTCACCAGCACCACCGGGTACTGGCAGAACCGGCACCGGTAGGCGCAGGTCGGAATGTACGACCAGAGGTGGATCGGCGCGGTGTCGGCCAGCTGGGCGTCGAGGTCGGCGAGGAACCGCTCGACCGGGTAATCGGCGACGTCGCCGGGGAACACGTGCGCGCCGAACGGGTCCTCGGTGACGTACTCGAGCAGGTGGCGGTTCTCCGGCGCGGCGAGCACCCCGACCACCTCGGGGACGGGAAAGTCCGGGTCGGGCCGGCGCAGCGAGTCCAGCGCCGCCGGATAGGTCATCGCCATCAGAACACCCCTCCGTTGCCGAAGTAGTTGTGCGCCTCGCCGGACTCCCGGTCCTCGCAGTAGTAGCGGACGAACTCCCGGAACCGGTCCGGCGGCACGTCCCGCAGGCACGGCGGCAGCGGCGGCGGGTGACCGATGTCCTCCCCCACGGTGGCCCGCAACCGGGCGAAGATCTCGTCGGCGAACTCGAAGTAGAGCCGGTACGACGGGGTCTTGTAGGAGTGGATGGGGGTGAGGTCGACAAGCCGCATCTCGTCCCGGATCTCGGCGATCCGCCGGCCGAGCCGGTCGGCGAGGTCCGCGCCGAAGAAGTCGCGCACCGGCTCGCGCAGCAGCAGCGCGGGGGTGAGCAGCACCGGGAGGATGGTGTTCTTCGGAGTGAAATCCTTGATCGAGAACTCCCACGCCTGCCGTGCCTCGTCCGGCGTGAGATCGACCGGACCGGCCGGGGTATCGCCGCCGGCCGGGGTATCGCCGCCGGTCGCGGTGGTCGGGCGGATGTCGCGCATCACGATGGTCCCGTTCGAGCCGTACGCCCGGCCGGCGATGACCTCGTCGACGGCGTGGTCGACCCGGCGTGGGTTGATCTCCACCCGCGACCGCGGCAGGTAGTGGATCTCCTCTCCGCTGGCCCGCACCTTGATGCCGAAGTCCCAGTCGTCGGAGAGGTGGTTGACGAACTCGCCGTCGCGCAACTGGTAGAAGATCTCGATCCCGCCGACCCGGTCGTGCACGTCCCGGTCCACCGCGAAACCCTTGCCGTCGGGGAATCCGCCGAACAGGGTGAAGGTCACCGCCCGGCAGCGCAACGTCCGCCAGATGGCGTCCCAGAGCCGGGGACGGCCGGCGAAGTGCTCGGCGCGGTAGTAGTAGTCACACACCCCGATCGCGGCCTTGGTGTCCCGCATCCCGGCGTACAGCTCCCAGAGCCAGTCCGGGTCCACCCGGCAGTCGGCGTCCGCCGACACCAGGTAGAACGGCTCGGCCCCACCGGCCCGGCCCCGGCTGCGCGAGCTGGCGAACAGCATTCCCGCCCGACGGGCGCAGGACACCCCCTGCTCGCGCTCCGAGATCACCTCGAGCGCGAAGCTGGGGTGTGCGGCGGCGAACCGGCGGGCCACCTCCATCGTGCCGTCGGTGGAGTTGTTGTCCACCAGGACGACCTCGTAACGGCCGTGGTCGAACGGACCGTCCGGACCGCGCTGGTGGCAGAGCGAGTCGAGCACGGCGGGCAGATTCTCCGCCTCGTCGTACACCGGCAGCACGACGCTGAGCCGGACGTCCGGTCCCATCGGCCGCAGCAGCAGCCGGTCCAGCAGCCGTTCGGCCTGGTCCCGGTCGAACTGACTGGTGCCGAGCCGGTAGTTGTGCGCGGCGAGCACCGCCCGCGCCGTGGGGTCGGTGAGCAGGTCGGCGACCTGGTCGACGAACGCCGCCGTGGGCAGGTCCTCCCCGGCGTCCAGGACCGGACCCAGGAAACCCTTGCCGCCGTAGACGGTGTCGTACAGGGCGTACCGGGTGGTCAGGTACGGCACCCCGGACGCGATCGCCTCGCCGATCGGGTTTCCGTAGCTCTCGTAGTCGTACGAGGTGAGGAAGGAGACCACGGTGGCGTGCGCCAGCAGGTCCCGGACGGAGTAGCCGGACCCGGCGGCCGGGCCGACCCCCGCCTCGCGGGGGGCGAGCCGCCCGCCGAACACCACCCGGTCCGTGACGCCGAGTTCGGCGGCCAGGTCGACCAGCCGCCGGTACTCCCGCGGGGCCTCGTCGGTGTCCCCCGCCACGAACAGGTGGGCGTCGGTCCGCCCGGCCAGCGCCGCGACCAGGTGCAGGTCCCGGTCGATCCGCTTCTGCGGGACGATCCGGGTGAACCGGGCGATCAGCGGTACGTCCTCGGGGATGGCGTGGTCGCGGCGGAAGTCCGCGTTGCCCGGGCGGACCATGGCCCGCTCGTGGTCGAAGATGTTGGGCAGGACGTCGATCGCCGACAGTTCCGGTGCCCACTCGCGCATCCGTTCGCACGCCTCGTCGTGCTGCACGAGATAGTGGATGTGCGGCGAGTCCACCGGCCGGGGCGCCGCCGGGTACGGGTAGCTGCCGTACTTGCCGGTGCTGGGCTCGCTCTGCCACATCAGGTCGTGGTCGCGCCACAGCACGAACCGGCCCAGTCCCCGGCGTCGCCCGTACTCCTCGATGGCCAGGTACAGCGCCCGGGTGTAGGCGATGTTCTCCGGCAGGGTGCCGTTCTCCACCAGCACCGCCGTGACGTCGTGCGCCTCCCAGGCGGCGACGATCCGGTCCCGCAGCAGCTCGGCCGTCGAGTCGACCGCCGCGAGCAGCGCGGCGTCCGCCTCGCCCCGGCCGACGACCGTCTTGAGTACGTCGGTGACGAATTCCGGGCCGTAGCCGGGTACCTGGTCCAACCCCGGCACGCGGGCCAGCTCCAGCCAGTCCGGCAGCAGATCGGCCTCCCGCCGGTACGGTCGGAAGAACGCATTCTTGTCGGCCTTGATGTCGTAACCGAGGTCGAGCAGGACGCGGTGACCGCGTTCGGCGAAGATCCGGGCGGTCTTGACGAACTCCACCACGACCCCGGAGATCGGCGTCGCGTCGAACGAGACTCCCCACAGCGTCTTCATATCGATTCGCCTCGTATTCACTTGTTTCAACTTTGAGGGCAGCGTACGAACCGTCCGTGGTCGCCGCCACTCGGACGAGTGTCCGGATCGGAGGGTGCGATCACCGGATGGCCCGACCGACCACGGTCCCTTCCCGCGGTCCCGGCGGCCGGGGTTCACCGCACGGGCGGCGCCGTTGCCGGCCGGTCCCCCGGGTCTGCTGGCTCGTCCGGCGACGCGGACCACCCGGGGTCCGGGTCGAGTTCCGGTACGTCGCGTAATCCCATCGACACGTTGCCGCCGCGTCGCAGCACCCCCCGCACGACCGGTCCACAAGGGTCCGGGCCGTCGAAGAGTCCGGCGGGCCGATCCTCGCCGGTCGGACCGCGGTCCGTCGCGGTGCGGTCCGGCCGCCGGTCGGCCGCATCCGGTTGGCGGCGCCTTCCGAAACCGAGCATGGGCTTCTCCGTCCTCGCCACCCGAGTCGGGTTTCCCGTACTTACGGTCGGCAGACGGAATGGTTCAGGGTTTTCTCGAGACGGACGGACGCGGTGCACCCGTGCCGGAGGCGAAGCGCCCGCCTCCCCCTCGGCGACAAGAACACCTCCCGCGTGCCGTCGCCATTGTCATTGTCATTGTAACGGGAAAACGATCGCGTCAAATCGTCCTGAATATCGATTTTTCCCCTCTGACCTGCCCATACGCTCGTCCGGACAGGCGCTCGCACGCAACGGGGGGACAAGCCGTGCCCGACGTCAGGGAAGAGGAGATCGCCGCCGAGCAGCGGGTGGTCGACCGGGTCTACGAACGGCTCGACGGGATGCGCGCGCAGGCGAAGGCGCTCGCGGGCGAGGGCCACCGGAGGGCGGCGACGAGTTCGGTCAGCGGACTGGTGGAACGCGACGCGATGGTCCACCGGGCCGCCGCGCAACTGCGGGCGCTCGACGCCGAGGCCGAGGGCCTGGTGTTCGGTCGGCTGGACTTCGACGACGGCGAGACGTACCGGGTCGGGCGGCTCGGCGTACGGGACGGGGTGGAGCCGCTCCTGATCGACTGGCGGGCGCCCGCCGCCGAGCCGTTCTACCGGGCCACCCCGGGCGAACCGCTCGGCGTGGTGCGCCGCCGGGTCATCATCTGCCGGGGCCAGCGCGTGGTGGACCTCGACGACGACGTGCTGTCCCCGGACCGGGCCGGTGACCTGCGGGTGCTCGGCGAGGGGGCGCTGCTGGCCGCGCTGCGCCGGTCCCGCGGCCCGCACATGCGGGACATCGTCACCACCATCCAACGCGAACAGGACGCCGCCATCCGGGCGCCGGCCCGCGGCGTCACCGTCATCACCGGCGGACCGGGGACCGGCAAGACCCAGGTCGCGCTGCACCGGGCGGCGTACCTGCTCTACACCGACCGGTCCCGGTTCACCGGTGGTCGCATCCTGGTGGTCGGCCCCTCGACCGTGTTCACCAGTTACATCGGCCGGGTCCTGCCCGCGCTGGGTGAGGACAGCGTGCACCTGCGCGCGCTCGGCGAACTCGTCGACGGGGTGACCGCCACCCGCCGGGACCGCGCCGAGGTCGCCCGGATCAAGGGCGCCGACCGGATGTGCGAGGTGCTGACCGAGCTGATGTGGCAGACACCGCCGGCGGCGCCGGCGCGGCTGCGCCTGGTGTACGCGGGACAGGTGCTCACCCTCGACGCGGCGGACCTGTCGGCGGCCCGGCGTCGGGTCCGCGCCCGGTGCGCGGCCGACGGCACCCCGCCCAACGCGGCGCGGACCGCCGCCGCCACGGTCCTGCTGGACGCGCTCTGGACCCGGGTGGACGGGCCGCACCTGGACCGACGGTTGTTCGCCGAGGACGTCGGCGACCGCGGCGAGTTCCACCGCTTCCTGCGGGCGTGGTGGCCGGTGCTGACGCCGGAGCGGGTGCTGTCCTGGCTCGCCGACCCGGGTCGGGTGGTCGGCCTGCCGGCCGGGGACGCCGGCACGCTCGCCGGGTCGTACCGGGGCCGGGCCGGCTGGTCGGTGGACGACGTGCCGCTGTTGGACGAGCTGGCCGAACTGCTCGGTGACCCGCCGGCCGCGCCGCGGGCGCCCGAGCCCGAGTGGCAGCTGCGCGAGCTGACCACCGGCACCCGGCGGGTGACGACCTTCGTCCTCAGTTGCGGCCTGCGTGACGGCTGGGAGCTGTACGCGCCCGGCCATCCGACGCCGATCGCCGTGGCGGGTCCGGGCATCGACAACGACGCGATCGGCGCGGCTCAACGGTGGGCCGAGGCGGTCATCCTCCGCGAGGGTCACCGGGTGGTCGGTTGGACCGACGGGTACGACCCGCACGGCGAGGAGGGGTACGTCCCGGTGCTGGCCGAGCCGCTGCCGGTCGACGAGCCCGACGACGAGGCGCCGGTCGAGGAGCCCTACCTGCACGTGGTCGTGGACGAGGCGCAGGACCTGTCCCCGATGGAGTGCCGGATGATCGCCCGCCGGGCCGAGTACGCGTCGATGACGATCGTCGGTGATCCGGGACAGGCGACCCATCCGTTGGCGGCCGCCTCCTGGCCGGACCTGCTCACCCGGCTCGGCAAGCGGGAGACCCGGACCCTGGAACTGCACACCGGATACCGGGTCCCCGGGGTCCTCGCGGACTACGCGGCCCGGGTCCTCGCCCCCGGCGTCGCGCCCACCCGGTCGTACCGGCCCGGGGGGACGTTGGCGGTGCGACGGGTCGACGACCTGGCCGGCGCCGTCCGGGAGGCGGTCCGGCAGGCCCCGCGGGATTCGACCGTGGCCGTCGTCGCGACCGACGACACGGCCGACGCACTCACCCCGCCGGTCGACCGGCCCGACGTCGCCGTGGTGCCGGCCAGTCTGGTCAAGGGCCTGGAGTACGACCACGTGATCGTGGTGGAGCCGGCCGACATCGTGGCCGCCGAACCGCGTGGCCGCAACCGGCTCTACGTCGCGCTCACCCGGGCCGTCGCGGGCCTGACGGTCCTGCACCGGCAACCGCTGCCGGCCGAGCTGCGCGACGCCGGCGGCGGCACGGACGGGCGTACCGCCTGAGGGTGCCGGTCGGGCCGGCGGGTGCCACGGCGTCGGGGCCGCGGGCCGGCCGGCCCCGACGCCGTGGCGGCGCGGGTCAGCGGCGCGGTCGCGGCGCGACGCGCGGCAGCACGTACGGCGGTCCGGCGTAGATCAGGTCGGCCCGCATCACGTTGTACGCCCGCTTGGGTTGGTAGTTCTCGTCGTAGATGCTCGCCAGCCCCTCGGTCGGGAACGTGCCCGGCACCCACGAGTGCTTGTCGGTGAAGCCCCACACGGTGTACGACAGGCAGTGCCGCTCGGCCAGGCAGGCCTGCAGCAGGATGCTGAAGTTGGCCGCCGACGCCTGCAGCCGTGGGTTGATCTCGTTGGGGTTGCCCGCCCGGACGCCGTCGGTCATCTCGCTGCGGACGTCGACCTCGGTCAGCGCCGTGGACAACCCGAGACCGGCGAACTTCCGCAGCGCCGCGGCCACCTGGAGGGTGTCGAAGTTGCCGTACTGGGTGCCCAGGTGGCCCTGGCTGCCGACGCCGTCGACGGGTACGCCCCGGGCCAGCAGGTCCTTCACCATGTCGTAGACGAACTGGGTCTTGTCGTCGGCCGGGTTGCCCGAGCCGAACGCCTCGATGTTGTAGTCGTTGTAGAACAGCAGCGCCTTCGGGTCGGCGGCGCGGGCCCAGCGGAAGGCGTCGGCGAGGTAGCCCGGTCCGAGATGCTCGGCCCAGAACCCCTTGTAGTGCAGCGTCGACGGGGTGTCCCAGGGGTCGCTGACCGCCTCGTTGACCACGTCCCACTGCCAGATCTTGCCCTTGAAGTGCGTCACGACGTCGGTGATGTGCCGGCGCAGCAGGTCGCGCAGTTCGGCCTTGCCGATCGAACCGTCGGCCACCCCGTCGGTCAGCCACTTGGGCAGCTGGTTCTGCCAGACCAGCACGTGACCGCGGACCCGCTGGTCGTGCCGCCGGGCGAAGTCCACCAGCTCGTCGGCCGGGCCCCAGTTGTAGACGCCGCGGGTGGGTTCGAGGCTCTCCCACTTCATCACGTTCTCGGCGGTCACCGTGGAGAACTCGGATTCGACGATCTTCCGGTACGTCGGTTCGGCCGGGTCGTTCAACGCGGCCATGTCGACCGCGGTGCCGATGTAGAGGTTGTGCCGCAGGCCCAGGTTACGCAGGCTCTGGTCGGTCGGGTCGTACGGGCGGCCGGCCGTGGCCGGCAGGGTGTTCAGGGTGGCGACGGTCGCGATGGCGACCGCAGCGGCGACGATCCACCGTCTCGGGTTCATGGGCCGTTCCTTCCGGCGTGTCGGTGGGGGCGACGAGGAGCGGAACAGACGATGGCCGGGCACGACCACCGAAACTTTCGGAGTTTTTCCGGGACTTCGCCCGGAAGGTTATGGGGATCGATATGACCGGGTCAACAGGATCCGCCGGTCCGAAAGTTTCGAGGCGGTCGACCGGGCCGGTCCGACGCGGCCGGGAGAAGGCACCCACGAAAGGCCGCGGGCCCGGTCGATCGCTACTGGATCGACCGGGCCCGCGGGCGGGAGGGACGGGTCAGGAAAGGTCGAACCGGTCGAGTTCCATGACCTTGGTCCAGGCCGCGACGAAGTCGGTCACGAACTTCTCCCGGGCGTCATCGCTGGCGTAGACCTCGGCGAGCGCCCGCAGCTGCGAGTTGGAGCCGAACACGAGGTCCACCGCGGTGGCCGTCCACTTCACCTGGTCGGTGGCCAGGTCGCGGATCTCGTACACGTGCTCGTCGGACTCCGACGACTTCCACCGGGTCCCCGGCGAGAGCAGGTTGGTGAAGAAGTCGTTGCTCAGCACGCCCGGGCGGTCGGTGAGCACGCCGTGCGCCGCACCGCCGACGTTGTTGCCGAGGGCGCGCAGGCCGCCGACCAGGACGGTCATCTCGGGCGCGGTCAGGCCGAGCATGTACGCCCGGTCGACGAGCAGCACCTCCGGCTGGGTCTTCTCGCCCGGCCGCAGGTAGTTGCGGAACCCGTCGGCGCGCGGCTCCATGACCCGGAACGACTCGACGTCGGTCTGCTCCTGGGTGGCGTCGGTGCGGCCCGGCCGGAACGGCACGGTCACCTGGACGCCGGCGTCGCGGGCCGCCTTCTCGACGGCGGCCGAACCGGCCAACACGATCAGGTCCGCGAGCGAGATCTTCGCACCGCCGGCCGCGTTGAACTCCCGCTGGATGCCCTCCAGGGCGGCCAGGACCGTGCCGAGCTGCTCGGGCTGGTTGACCTCCCAGTTGCGCTGCGGTTCGAGCCGGATCCGGGCGCCGTTGGCACCACCGCGCTTGTCCGTGCACCGGAAGCTCGCGGCCGAGGCCCAGGCGGTGGAGACCAGCTGGGCGGTGGTGAGGCCGGAGCCGAGGATCTTCTCCTTGAGGGCGGCGACGTCGGCGTCACCCACCAGCTCGTGGTCGACGGCCGGCACCGGGTCCTGCCACAGCTGGACCTCCGGCACCCACGGTCCGAGGAAGCGGCTGACCGGGCCCATGTCGCGGTGCAGCAGCTTGTACCAGGCCTTGGCGAACGCCAGCGCGAACTCGTCGGGGTTCTCCAGGAAGCGACGCGAGACCTTCTCGTACGCCGGGTCGACGCGCAGCGACAGGTCGGTGGTCAACATCGTCGGCCGGTGCTTCTTCGACGGGTCGTGGGCGTCCGGGATGATCGCCTCGGCGTCCTTGGCGACCCACTGCTTCGCGCCGCCGGGGCTCGTGGTCAGCTCCCACTCGTAGCCGAAGAGGATCTCGAAGAAGCGGTTGTCCCACTGCGTCGGCCGGTCGGTCCAGGTCACCTCGAGACCGCTGGTGATGGTGTCCCCGCCCTTGCCGCTGCCGTGCGTGCTCAGCCAGCCCAGTCCCTGCGCCTCCAGCGGGGCACCCTCGGGCTCGGGCCCGACGTGACTGTCGGCCACTCCGGCGCCGTGGGTCTTGCCGAACGTGTGGCCACCGGCGATGAGGGCGACGGTCTCCTCGTCGTTCATCGCCATCCGGCGGAAGGTCTCCCGGATGAAGTGCGCCGCCGCGGCCGGGTCGGCGTTGCCGCGGGGACCCTCCGGGTTGACGTAGATCAGGCCCATCTCGGTCGCGCCGACGACGGGCGTCATCTCCTTCTCGGAGGTGTACCGCTCGTCACCGAGCCAGGTGTCCTCCGGTCCCCAGAAGATCTCCTCGGGCTCCCAGACGTCCTGCCGGCCGAAGCCGAAGCCGAAGGTCTTGAAGCCCATCGACTCCAGGGCGACGTTGCCGGCCAGCACCAGCAGGTCGGCCCAGGAGATCTTCTGGCCGTACTTCTGCTTGACCGGCCACAGCAGCCGGCGGGCCTTGTCCAGGTTGGCGTTGTCCGGCCAGCTGTTGAGCGGGGCGAAGCGCTGACCGCCGTCGCCGGCACCGCCGCGACCGTCCTCGATGCGGTACGTGCCCGCCGCGTGCCAGCTCATCCGGATCATCAGGCCGCCGTAGTGGCCGAAGTCGGCGGGCCACCAGTCCTGCGAGGTGGTGAGGACCGTGGTGATGTCCCGCTTGAGGGCCTCGACGTCGAGCTTGGCGAACTCCGCGGCGTAGCTGAAGTTCTCCCCCAGCGGGTTGCCCTTGGCCGAGTGGGCGTGCAGCACCGACAGGTCGAGCTGGTTGGGCCACCAGTCCCGATTGGTGCGCGGACGGCCACCGGTCTTCGGGGTCGGGGAGTCGATCGCCGGGTTCTCGCTCTCGCTGCCGTGCGCGGTCACGGAGTCGTGCGCGACCGGGCAGCCGGCCGCCTCCTTCGCGTCCACGCCCTGGGCGCTGGTCGGAGCGTTGTCCTGGTTGTCGCTCATCTGCTTCCTTCCGAACTGGCGGATCACTGGGCGGTGCGTTCGGTCGCGCAGTCGGGGCAGGTGCCCCAGTAGACGACCTCCGCCTCGTCGACCACGAAGCCGTGGTCGTCGGAGGCGGTGAGACAGGGGGCGTGGCCGACGGTGCAGTCGACGTCGGCGATCGCGCCGCAGGAGCGGCACACGACGTGGTGGTGGTTGTCCCCCACGCGCGACTCGTACCGGGCGGTCGCCCCGGCGGGTTGGATGCGCCGCACCAGACCGGCGCGGGTGAGCGCGTGCAGCACGTCGTACACGGTCTGCTGGGACACCGTGGGATATTCTACGCGTACCAGCGCGATGACCGTGTCGGTGTCGACATGCCGGTGGTCGCGCAGCGCCGCGAGCACCGCCAACCGGGGTCTGGTGACGCGCAACGAGACCGCCCGCAGCTGTGCTTCGAGGTCGGTCGCCATGCGATCAACCTAGCACTTTTCTGGAATGAATCAAGTTTTCAGGTCGGTCGGCGCCGCCGTGTCGCGCCGTCGACGCACCACCTCGGTGATCCAGACCGGGGCGTACGGCGAGGTGCAGTTCGGCGGGGTCGGATAGTCCCTGAGCACCCCCAGCCGCTCGCCGATGCCCATGGCGCGGGCCCGGTGGTCGGCGTGCTCGATGCCGATCTGGGCCAGGCAGTGGTTCATCGCCCACTGCAGGCGCGCCGGCGCGTCCCGCAGCTCCGCCTCGATGACGTCGAGCAGCCCCGCGAGGTCGAGGCCCGCGGGCTTCCTGGCCACCCGGTCGGTGGTCAGCGCCCAGCCGGCGCTCGCGACCACCGGGTCCGGATCGGCCAACCAGGCCACCCGCAACTGCTCGGCGTGCGGGCTCTTCCGCACCACGTAGGTCACCAGCCAGTCGTGCACCTTCGGCGTACGCGCGCGGCGCAGCATGGCGTCCAACTCGTCCCGCCCGAACGCCTTCGGCCGGCAGATCAGGGTCGTCAGCAGCTTCGCCGCGCTGTCGTCCGTCGCCCAGAGCCGGCGGGCGAGTTCCTGCCGCGTCCCCAGCCGCTTCGCGAGCGCGCGCAGCCTGCCGAGATTCACCCCGTGGTCGTCGCCGTGCCGCTCGTTCACCTGGCGTACCTTCGGGTCCGCCAGCGTGGCCAACTCGGCCAACACGTCGGCCACCGTCGTCCCGGTCACCGTCTCGGTCACCGCAGCCTCCCGTCCGTCCGGTGGATCGCCCCGCCCCGGTGTCACCCTGTCACCGGTCGCGGCCGGTGTGCGCTCACGAGCGGTCGTCGCCGGCCCCGGGGGCGAAGTGCCCTACCGCGAACGCGATGGCCGCGGCGATGTCGTCGTCGCTGGTCCCCCAGGCGGCCTGGATGACGGGGCCCCAGGCGTGGCAGCTACGGACGGCGAAATCCCGTCCCTCGGGGGTGTCCTGCCAGCTGCCGGGGTCGAAGTCGATGCCGCGGAGGAAGAGGTCGAGACCGAGCAGCGCGAGGTCCCAGCCGCAGCCGATCCCGATCGTGCCGCCGGGGCCGTAGCTGCGCACGAGTTCGTCGACGATCCGGGCCGGCGAGGCGTGCTCCAGTTCGAGGACGGTGCGGCCGTCGTCGCCGGGCGCCAAGCGCACCTCGACCTCGGTCGGCATGCCCTCACCGAGCACCCAGGTCACCTTGATCAGACGGGGTTCCTCGCAGCGCAGGATCTCACCCCCGGCGTTGTCCTTGAGCTGGAAGTGCCCGCCGAGCCGCAGGTCGCCCTCGACCGGGCCGAGCCACCGACCGAGCCGCTCCGGGTCGGTGCAGGCGTCCCAGACGTCCTCGACCGGGGCGTCGTAGACCCGGCGCAGCAGCACCGACCGGCCCTCGCCGGTGGCGACGGCCTGGTCGCCGATCGCCCGTCGGGTCGCGTTGATCTGGTTGACGATGTCGATCACGTGTCCTCCTCGCTGACGGATCCGGTCCGATCCGGTGTGCCAGTGGTGGTCCCACCCCTGGCGGGCTGTTCGCGGCGTGCACGGCGGCCGCGGGCGAGTTCGGTGGCCAACGCGTCCAGGCGTTGGTCCCAGAACGGCCGGAAGCGCTCCAGCCAGACCTCGATCTCCCGCAGCGGTGTCGCCCGCACCGCGTAGAGGCGGCGCGTGCCCTCCGGGCGGACGGTGACGAAGCCCGCCTCCCGCAGCACCCGCAGGTGCTGCGACACGGCGGGCGGCGAGATGCCGAACTCCGCCCGGACGACCTCGCCGACGGTGCCGGCGGCCCGCTCACCGTCGGCGAGCAGCTCCAGGATCCGCCGCCGAACCGGGTCGCCGAGGACGTCGAACGCGTGCACCCGGAGACTATTGCAGCGAGTGCTTAATTAAGTCAAGGCTGAATGAACCTCGGATCGCCGCGGTCCGGTCCGTGGCGGTCCGACAGCCGTCGGGGCCGGCCGGCATCGGTCCGATGCCGGCCGGCCCTCGGGCGACCTCCGCGGCCCTCTTTTCGGGGCGCGCGAGGATCAGGTGGCCCGCGGTCGGCTCAGCCCCAGACGGCCGCGTTGCCGAAGTTGACCGGTTCGGTCTCGCCCGTGGCGCCGACCGTGTCGGTGGTGGTGATGGTGATGGTGGCGTCGGGCAGGCCCGCCGACGTCGCCGTGATGGTCGTGGTGCCGGCGTAGTAGGAGCGGAACTCGATCGCCGCCTTCCCGTCGAAGGTCTGGGTGCCCGGGTTGGCGGTGTACGACTTGCCGCCGGGCAGGATTCCCGGACCGCTGGTGACGGTCAGCGTGACGGCGCGGGTGTTGTTGACCCAGGCACCCGAGCCGTTGCGCATCGTCACCACGAGCTGGGTGTCCGTGCTGCCGTCGTCGGTGATCGTCCGCGACGAGTTGCGTCCCACCTCCAGGGTCATCGCGGTCGCGGTCCCGCTGATGGACTGTTCCCGGGCCACCGGCGTGGGGTCGGCGAGATTGGTCAGGCTCGACCACCTCGACTTGTTGGCCCGATACCAGTACCACTGGTTCTTCGGCAACCGGTAGAAGTCGATCATGCCCATCCGGGCGTAGGCGGGATCCATGATCGTGCCGTGGTCGAAACCGGCCCAGATGGCCAGCCCGGCGCTGCCGGTGGTGAGCTTGTACCGGGTCCCGTCGGCCGGGTCCTTCACGTCGCCGTACGTCGGGTCGTAGGTGCCGGGCCGGTCGGAGGTGTACGACCCGTACTCGGAGACGACGTTCGGCATCCAGGTGTTGGTGATCTTGCCGCCGTCGCCGTTGTAGCCGGCGATGTCGCTGACCGCGAGTTGGTCGAGCGAGTTGCGCTGCACGCCGCCCATACCCGCCTTGCGGGTCGGGTCGAGCTGGTGCGCGTAGTCGCGCAGCTTGCTCACCAGCGCCTTGGCCTTGCTCGCCGTACCCGAGGCCGTGAAGAACACCTCGTTGCCCATCGACCAGTTGATGACCGAGGGGTGGTTGCGGTTGACCCGGATCATGTCGCGCAGGGCGTCCATGGTGCTCTGCTCGAAGGCGGCCTGGTCGGTTGCCTTCTGCGGGTACCCGTCCGCCTTGTAGTCGCCGGCCCGGCCGGACGGGGTCGGCTCCACGCCGGCGGTGGCGGTGCACCAGAAGACGTTCTCCGACCAGAACATCACCCCGAGCTTGTCCGTGGCGTCGGCGAAGGACGGATCGTGCGGGTAGTGCGATCCCCGGATGAAGTTCATGCCGGCCTCGCGGACCATCCGGACGTCGCGCGCGAAGCCCGAGTCGGTGACGGCGTTACTCCACCCGCCGTGGTCCTGGTGGACGTCCGCCCCGAACAGCAGTGTCTTCACGCCGTTGAGGTAGAAGCCGTCCACCTTCCACTGGGCGCTGCGGAAGCCGAACGTGCTGTCGTAGGCGTCGACGACCGTACCGTTGGTGATCACCCCGTCCGCGCTGCCGTCCACCACCACGGACGTGGTCACGGTGTACAGCGCGGGGTTGTTCGGCGCCCACAGGTCGAGCCCCTGCAACATGGCGGCGGTGTTCGTCAGCGATCCGCTCAGCGCGTCGAGGGTGGTGCTGCTCGCCCCGCCGAGCGTCCGCACCGGCGAGTCGAACGTCGCCAGTACGGTGTTCGACCCCTGCCTGCGTACCTCCTGCCGGGCGTAGACGTCGATCGCCGAGGAACCGTCGTTGCGGACCTCCGTCTGCACCCGCACGTTCGACCGGCGGGCCGCGATGTTCGCGCGCAGGTCGCTCTCGCTGGGGTACTGCGCCAGGTCGATGTTCCGGTAGTACGCGGCGTTGCTGGTGTCCCAGGTCGGATTGGTCAGCGCCGGCGTGCTGACGAACGTGCCGTACCAGGCGACGTGCACGTTGTCCGTGACGTTCAGGAAAACGTCCCGGTAGAGGCCGCCGCTGAACTGGTGGTCACCGGTACGGGGAGCCAGGTCCGCCCGCCAGTTGTTGTCCACCCGGACGGCGATCACGTTGTCGCCGGTGCGCAGGGCGCTGGTGATGTCGAAGGCGAAGCCCGTGAAGCCGCCCCGGTGCGTACCGATCCTGGTGCCGTTGACGTACAGGTCGGTGACCGAGAACGCTCCCTCGGACTCGAACTCGACGCGCCTGCCGGTCCACGACGAGGGAACGGTGAGGTGCCGGCGGTACCAGCCCACACCCACCCGGAAGGACTGCCCGCCGGTGGAGCCCCCCACGTCGTACGGTGCGTCGAAGTCGTGCGGCAGCGCCACGGGACCCCACCGCGAGTCGTCGAAGCCGGTGTTCTGCGCCCCCGAGACATCGGACCGGATGAACCGCCAGCCGCGGTTGAGGTTCACCTTCTGCCGGGAACTCGATCCGGTCGGTGGATCGGTCGACGGGGTCGGGGTGGGTGACGTGGACTCCGACGGGGCCGGCGAGGCGGACGTCGTCGTCGGGGTGGGCGTAACGACCGAGCCCGTACAGGTGGTCCCGTTCAGGGTGAACGCGATCGGCACCGGGTTGCTGCCGGTCCACGTGCCGTTGAACCCGAAGTCGGCGGTTCCGCCGGTGGGGATGTTCCCGTTGTAGCTCGCGTTGGTGACGGTGACCCGGGCGCCGGACTGGCTCACCGCGCCGTTCCACAGTTGGCTGACGGTCTGCCCGGCGGCGAACGACCAGGCCAGTTGCCAGCCGCTGACGGCGTCGCCGAGGTTGGTGACGGTGACCGAGGCGCCGAATCCGCCGCCCCAGGAACTCGTGATCGTGTAGTCGACCCGGCAACCGGGGGCGGCCTGGGCCGCGGTCGCCGGCACCGCCAACCCGGCGGCGCCCGCCAGCACGGCGCTGAGGACGAGGGCTCTTCTGTTCATGGTGTCTCCACAATTAGGCGTGTCCGCACTGTTCGCCGTCGCTGCGGTCGCAGATCCTGTGAGCGTTAACAATTCCAGGCGCACCATCGTCCGAATGCCCGGCCGTCACGACCCGCGTCGCACCATGAACCTGCTCATCGGCACGGGTCATCGAGACTCGAACTGTACGACAGGACGGTGATGACGGTCAATGTGTGACCGTAAACATCGCCCGGTCCGCAGAGCCTTTACGCGGTCGCTCAGCGGTCCGGATGTCGCCGGCCGGGTCGAGCGGCGAGGCCGTCGAGAGCAGCGGTCGGAGCGGACCGTCGTCGACGGTCCCGGGCAGCCGCCGGGCCAGTCCGGCGAGCAGGTCGGCGACCTGGACCCGCGGGTCGTCCCGGGAGTCGACCATCACCAGCCCGGCCAGCGGCGACGCGCCCGCCGACGGCTCGGCGTTGCCGGTCGGCGAGGACCCGATGCCGGTCGTCAGGGCCTGCTGGAGGCGGCGCAACCGGTCGGCCGTGAGCGCGCTCTGTTCGTCGTGCGTCACCAGCACCCGCCGATCCCCGTCGCTCCAGAACAGGACGGTCTCCGCCAAGGCCGGCAACATCGGCTCCAGCGGTGGCGGGATCGACCGGTCCTGCGTGCCCAGCCGGTCCAGGACGGCGTTCACCCGACTGCGATCGAGGCCGCGCAGCACCGCCTCGGCCCGCGCTCCCAATCCATGTCGGACCAGCGCGTCCCGCGCCTGGAGGAACCGTTCCGCGCTCTGCCGGTCCGGGCGGTCCCGGCGCTTGGTGCGGGTCATCTCGACGAAGGCCGCGAGAAAGCCGTCCCAGTCGGGACCGGCCGGGCGACCGGCCCGGTACAGAGCGACGGCGGCGGGACGGCTCTCCTGGGCCAGGCGCGTTCCGGCCGCGTACGTCGGCTCGGCCAGCAGCAGGTCGATGATCCGGGTGACCAGGAAGTACTGCTTGTCGACCAGGTGCACGTGCGCGCGCCCGCGCAGCGCCGCCAGAAACCAGCGCAGCGCGGCACCCGCCTCGGGTCGGCGCGGGAAGTGCCGGGACTTGACCTCGTCGGGCGAGAACCGGTAACCGGACCGCAGCGTCGCGATCAGTTCCGCCGCCTCCCCCGTGCTCAGATCGACACTCGCGTGGGTGATCAGCGGGGTCGCCGGGTCGAGCAGGTTGGTGCCGGAGAAACCCGACTCGTCGCAGGCGATCTCCACGACCGGACCGGTCACCGCCGCGACCGGCGGCAGCCCGCCCTGAAGCGGCAGCCGCCTGCCCGCTTGTCCGGCCATGCGGACCATGGTGGCGGACCCGCCCCGATCGGGCCACCGGGTTTACCGACGGCCACGGCGCCGGTCCGAGCCCGGCGTCGCGACGTTCGCCGCCCGCCGCCCGCGTCGGTGTGGCACACTTACCGCCGTGCAGCCTCGCCCCGCCCGTCCGCGCACCCTGGCATGTCCCGGGGCCGCGGACGCGTGCTGGTGGCGCGCCGCGGCCTGAGGCCCGCCGTCGCCCGATTCTCCGGGCCGGTCGCGCCGACTCCACCAGCTGTCCGGACCACGCTTCCGACGTGGCGGTTGGCGTCGCACGTCGGGTGACCTCGGTTGGCGGGAATCTCCACATGAACATGCTCGGCACCCTCGTCGTCCTGCACGCGCACCCCGACGACGAGGCCATCTTCACCGGTGCCACGATCCGGCGCGCGGCCGACAGCGGCGCCCGGGTCGTCCTGGTCACCGCGACCGGCGGCGAGGCCGGCCGGCCCAGGATCGCCCTGGCCGAAGGGGAGGCGCTGCACCGGCGACGCGTCGTGGAACTCGAACGCGCCTGCGAGGTGCTCGGGGTCGCCCGGCTGGTGCTGCTGAACTACCACGACTCGGGTGCGCACGCCGGCCCGTACCGGCCGGGCAGCCTGGGGGCCACCCCCGCGGCGAACGTCGCCGACCGCGTCGAGGCCGTCGTCCGCGAGGAGGCCGCCGCGGCGCTCGCCTACTACGACCGCGGCGGCATCTACCCGCACGTCGACCATCTCCAGGTCCACCGGGCCGGCGCGCGGGTGGTCGCCCGGACCGGCATCACCGGGTACGAGGCGACGGTCGACCGGGAGGCGCTGCGCGCCGGGCCGTACCACGTGGTGCAGTCCGCCGCGGACGACTCGCCGGACATCGGCGTCCCGCCCGGCGAGGTGTCGTGCGCGATCCAGGCCGACGGGACCGAACTGCTGGCGAAGATGGCGGCCATGTCGGCGCACGCCAGCCAGATCGGCCCGCGCTGGCTCGACCCGACCCGGTTCGCGGCGACGTACGGGCGGGAGTGGTTCGTCCGCCGGGGCGACGCGGGCCTGCTGGACGCGCTGACGGCGAACCGACCGACCACCAGGGCCCGCCGAACTCCGGAGCCCGTCGCGGCGCGGTGAACCATGCGGTTCCCGCCCGGAAAGGCGACCACCACGGCTCCGAAAATTATCGACATTGACCGATTGTTAGGCCGTGGGTAGGGTCCGTTTCAGTCACCCACATGTTTCTTGAGCATTTCGAATCCAGCGGGTGACGCGCGCAATGGTCGCGGCCCGCCGGCTCCGGTCCGGGCGGAGCACGGCACGGCGATAACAGGGCCATCGCCGCCGCCGACGGTCGCTCCCGTGACGCTCCACGACGGGTACGTGGGTGCGCCCGCGCGCTTCCCCGCATCAATTCGTCTGATTCGCACGAAGGAGTGTCATGAAGCGTCTGCTCGGACGGGGTCGTCCCCGATTGATACTGGCGGCGGCCACCAGTGCGTTGGCCGTGGCCGGCGTGTCCCTGGTAACGGTCGGCTCGGCCGACGCGGCGGCGACAACGCTGGGCGCCGCGGCCGCCCAGTCGGGCCGCTACTTCGGCACCGCGATCGCCGCCGGCCGCCTCGGCGACTCCGCCTACACCACCATCGCGGCGCGTGAGTTCAACATGGTCACCGCCGAGAACGAGATGAAACCCGACGCCACCGAACCCAACCAGAACCAGTTCA
>NZ_JBHSBN010000047.1:0-23460 GCF_042650605.1 Micromonospora zhanjiangensis
GATCAGTTCGTCGCAGCGGGCCGCGATCGGGCCGGTCAATACCGGGCGGCGGTACTTCGGGCACCACACGACGTGGTACCCGAGGTCGTACGCCCCTCCGGCGGAAACCCGCACCTCACGAGCCACATCTCAAATATACAGGCAGCGCACAACTAACAGTGAAGGGAGGGAGCGCGGAATCACCCGACGCCTCAAGGCGCCGGTCCCCTCCGCGCAAACCTGATGGAACCGGATGAGCGGTCCCGGCACTCCTCGTCGTTCGGGGCGGCGGCAACCGCGTACGCCGAACACCGCCCCGACTACGCACCGGCCGCGGTGCGGTGGGTGCTCGAACGCGCGCCCGGCCCGCGGGTGCTCGACCTCGGCGCCGGAACCGGCAAGCTCACCGGCACGCTGCTGGCGGTGGGGGTCGACGTCACCGCGGTCGAGCCCGACCCGGCGATGCTGGCCGAGTTGCGCCGCGCGCTGCCGGACGTCCGGGCGCTGCCGGGCAGCGCCGAGGCGATCGGGCTGCCGGCCGCGTCCGTCGACGCCGTGCTGGCCGGCAACGCCATGCACTGGTTCGACATGGCCGCCGCCGGACCCGGGATCGCCCGGGTTCTCACCCCCGGCGGCGTGCTGGCCGGCCTGTGGAACGTCCTGGACGACCGGGTCGACTGGGTCGCCGGGCTGGCGCGGGTGAGCGGAAGCGCGGTCGTCGGTCCGCGGGACACGCCGGCCGGTTGGCGCGCCGAGACGGCCGGCATGTTCCTGCCGGGCACCGGCGGGATCGCCCGGTTCGACTCGCCGGAACGGGCCGAGTTCCCGCACGGGCAGCGTCGCACCGCCGACTCGCTCGTGGCGACGCTCGCGACGCGGGCGGGAATGCTGGTGATGCCGCAACAGGAACGCGCGGCCACGCTCGGGCGGATCCGCGCGTTCCTGGCGAGCCGGCCGGAGACCGCGGCCGGCGAGTTCACCCTGCCGATGCGGACCTGCGTACTGCGTGTCCGGCGGTGGTGACCGGCGCCCGCGACTCAGGCGGGTCGGGTGGCCCTGCCGTCCAGCCAGAGCGTGTCGGTGGCGTCCCGGTGCGACCCGGTGCTGCCGACATGCTTGGTGCTGATCGTCGGACCCTTCTTGATCACGTGGACCAGCGCCATCGCGTGCCCGCGACCGAGACCGTACTCGTCCTTCAGCCATGCCACGACGACTGCGGCCTTCACGTCGGCCGCGTCGTAGCCGCGCCGTTTCGCCTCGTCGACCAGGGCGCGCGGGGTCTTGCCGGTCCTGTCCTCGATGGCGTCGAGGTATGCCTGGAACGACATCGGGTCAGCCTCCGATCCGGTGGTACGGGTTGGCCGGATCGGTCAGGGTCTCGCAGTACGTCACGTCGGTGTCCTCTTGCTCGTTCGTCGAGTGCTGACGACGACCATTCTCGGCCGGCCGTCGGACGGAGATCAACGGTGCTGCGATCCACCACCGTTTACCGTGGGTCAACGGTGGCTCGACCGGAACGTCACAGCTTCCTGGTCAGGAAGACGCTGTTCGGGTCCGGCCGGTACGAGCCGAACGGCGGGCAGTCGACGAAGCCGTACCTGCGGTAGAAGGCACGCGCCGGTGCGAAGAACTCCATGCTGCCGGTCTCCAGCCAGACCTGGCCGACGCCCCGACCGCGGGCGTCGGCCAGGACGTGGTTCAGCAGTCGCGCCCCGATGCCCCGACCGCGGTGGTCCGGTTCGGTGCGCATGCTCTTGAGTTCCTCCTGACCGGGCGCCAGCTCGGCCAGCGCGGCGGTGCCGACGAGGCGGCCGTCGTCGTGGGCCACCCACAGCCGTACGCCGGGGGCCCGCAGGCCGGACAGGTCCAGCGCGTGCCGGCTCTCCGGCGGCGCGGTGGGTTCCATGTCCGCCAGGTGGGCCCGGAGGAAGCGGTGCAGCGCCGGGTCGGCGAAATCCGCCCGCGTGATCGAGATGGCCATGCCGGCATTCTCACCGACCGGAGCCCCGCCGCGGCCGGGCCCCGGTCGACGTCGCGTTCACCGTCCGGGCGGTTGCCGTAGCCGGGCGGCCTGGCGGGTGAGGTGGTCGCGTTCCGGGACGCTGGTGGCGGCGCGGGCGGCCGCGGCGTACAGGTCGGCGGCGCGGTCGCGGTCACCGGTGCGTTCGTGCAGGTACGCCGCCACCGCGGCATGGCGGGGCAGGTCGGGGTCCAGCTGCGCCAGGGCCGCCAGACCGGCCCGTGGTCCGTCGGCCTCACCGACGGCCACGGCGCGGTTGAGTCGTACCACCGGGCTGTCGATGAGGCGCAGCAACTCGTCGTACCACTGGACGATCTGCACCCAGTCGGTCTCGGCGGCGCTGCGGGCGTCGGCGTGCAGCGCGGCGATCGCGGCCTGCGCCTGGTACTGGCCCAGCCGGTCGCGGGCCAGCGCGGCCTGCAGGATCGTCACCCCTTCGGCGATCAGGTCGGTGTCCCAGCGCGCGCGGTCCTGCTCGCCGAGCGGCACCAGCCGACCGTCCGGCCCGGTCCGGGACGCGCGGCGCGCGTGGTGCAGCAGCATGAGCGCGAGCAGTCCCGCGACCTCGGGCTCGTCGGTCAGCGTGACCAGTTGGCGGGCGAGGCGGATCGCCTCGGCCGCCAGGTCGACGGCGCCGCCGTAGCCCTCGTTGAAGACCAGGTAGAGCACCCGCAGCACCGTGCCGAGATCACCGGGCCGGTCGAGCGACCGGCCGGCGAGCCGTCGCTTGGCGCGGCTGATCCGCTGCGCCATGGTCGCCTCGGGAATGAGGTACGCCGCGGCGATCTGCCGGGTGGTCAGGCCGCCGACCGCGCGCAGGGTCAGCGCCACGGCCGAGGCCGGCGGCAGGTCGGGGTGCGCGCACAGGAAGTACAGCCGCAGCGTGTCGTCGGTCGCGGGTGCCGGACCCGCGGCCGGCTCCACCTGTACGGCGGCCTCCCGCCCGCGTCGGGACGCCTCGGCCCGGGCGGCGTCGAGGAACTTGCGCCACGCCACGGCGACCAGCCACGCCTTCGGGTCGCGTGGCGGGTCGACCGGCCAGGTCTCCAGCGCCCGGATCAGGGCCTCCTGCACGGCGTCCTCGGCCGACGCGAAGTCCGCTCCGCGCCGGACGAGGACACCGATCACCGCGGGTACGAGTTCCCGCAGCAACGACTCGTTCACTCGCTCACCGTGGGCGGTTCGGTGAGGAAGGGGCGCACTTCCAGCCACTCGTGGATCGGCTTGCCGCCGGCGCCGGGCGCGGCGGACAACTCCCCGGCCAACTCGACCGCGCGGTCCCAGGACTCCACGTCGATGACGAACCAGCCGGCGATCAGGTCCTTGGTCTCGGCGAACGGCCCGTCGGTGACCGGCGGGCGTCCCTCGCCGTCGTACCGGACGAACGTGCCCTCGGGGGCGAGGGCCTGGGCGTCGACGAGTTCGCCGGACTCCTGCAGACGGGCCCCGAAGTCGCGCATGAACTGGATGTGCGCGTCGACCTCCTCCGGCGTCCACCGGTCCATCGGGGTCGGGTCCGCGGCGGGTGCCGGGCCACCGCGGTAGTGCTTGAGCAACAGGTACTTCATCGTGTTCTCCTTCTTCTCTCACCGGGGGTCGGTGTGCCCTGGGACGCAGCCGGTCCCGCGTTCTCGACACCGGTGGTCACACTTCTGCGTTCTGGCGTTCGGCCCGCCGTCGGACGAGTTCCTCGACCGCGCTGGGCAGGGTCGTGGCGAAGTCGATCAGTTTCGCCCAGGTCGGGGTCACGACGATGCGGACCATCCCGTCGTAGAGCGACCGGACCTCGGCCTCCCACTCGACGCGCTGTTCGGCAGTCATGGTGTAGGTGCCGTTCATCTGCAGGTACTCCTGCGGGATACCGTCCACGACGTCCAGTTCGGCCCGGCCGCGGATGAGCAGGATCGTCGGCGGGTGCACCTCGGTGTCGATCGTCAGGGCCACCGCCGGGTTGTGCCGCAGCGCCGACAGCTTCGGCGCGTTCGTCGTGGTGCACATGACGATCTGCTGGCCGTTCCAGGTGAAGGCGATCGGGACGGCGCGGGGTGTGCCGTCCTTGGCGACGTAGGCCAGTCGGGTCAGGTCCCGGGCCAGCATGTCCTGGCTGAGCGGGCGGTTCAGGACCTCGGCGATCTCGTCCGGTTGCACGGTCGGGCTCCTTCTCGTCGCGCGGCCCGTCGTGGCCGCTCGTGCCCCGGGGACGGAGCCGACGTACCGTTCTCGACATCCTGAGCGGGCCGATCTCCGAAAATTCTGTCCCGCGGCCGTCGCCGACCCTCACCGCTCCGGGCCGAGCACGGGTCTCGCAGACGCAATCCTGCCCCGACGGCCCGGCGTCATGTCGACCGTGACGCGCCGGTCGGTCAGTTGCCGATGTCGGCGAACATCCGCCGTTTGAGGGCCGGTACGGCGCCGGCGGTGCGCAGCAGGCCACGGAACGCGGCCCGGGCGACCGGGTTGGCCGAGCCGGCCTGCCGGGCGTTGCGCAACGACAGGCGTACCGCGGCGAAGCCGTAGTCGAGCATCTGCCGTTCGTACTCCGCGACGGCGGGGGCGAGGGCCCGCCCGCCGTCGCGGACGGCGATGAGCTGCCGGCGTAGCAGGTCCGCGTCGCGCAGGGCGGTGTTGGCGCCGATGCCCGCCATCGGGGTCATGTTGTGGATGGCGTCGCCCAGCAGGGTGACCGGGCCGGTGGGCCACGGGTCCACCGGGCTCGCGCTGCGGATGCGGACCACGTTCACCGTGTCCGGGTCGGACCCGGCGACCAGTCGCCGCAGGTCGGGGCTCCAGCGGCGGATCCGGTCCAGCACCACCTGCCGGAGCCGTTCGCCGGTGTACCCGTCCAGCCGTCCGGAGTCGGGGAACCGGGTGGCCTCGTCCGCGTACCCCCAGAACGCGTAGTCGGCGGTGGGGTCGTACAGCAGGCCCGAGTCGGCCGTGGTCGGCACCGCCGCGGTCCTGCGGTCACCGCTCCAGACGGCGGTGAACAGCGATCCCGGCCCGAGGGGCAGGACGTTGTTGGCGCGGGTGGTCAGTTCGGCGGGCAACTCACGGCGGCTGGCGTCGGTGAGCCGGTACTTGCCGGCGACGGCGAGCACGCCGGTGTCGACGCGGTGGGCGTGCGGCAGGAGCTGTCCGCGGACCCGGGAGTTGGCGCCGTCGGCGCCGACGAGCAGGTCGGCGGTGTCCGACGTGCCGTCCTCGAAGTACGCGGTGACGCGTCCGTCCGGGGTCGTCTCGTACCGCTGGAAGGTGCTGCCGAACCGCACCACGTCCGACATCCCGTTCAGCAGCACCTCCCGCAGGGTGATGCGGCTGACGCCGTGGTGCCGGTCGGCCGGGTCGGTGCTGCCCTTGTTGACCAGTTCCTCGTCGAGTTCGACCAGGGTGCGCAGGTGTTCGGTGACGAAGGCGAACCCGCCGCCGACCGTGGAGACGGTGTCGACGAAGGTCTGCCAGTTCGCCGGGTCGAGGCAGTCCCGCAGGGCCCGGCTGCCACGCGGGTTGATGTGGATGCGGTAACCCTGCAACCAGTCGGTACGGGCGCGGGTCCGCTCGTGGACGGTGACCGGGACACCGGCGCGGCGCAGGCCCTGGGCGAGGCAGAGGCCGCCGATCCCGCCGCCGATGATCAGGATTCTCGGTTGGGTCGTGGAGGTCATGCGAAGCAGTTTCAACCATCAGAATGATTTTTTCAACTTTCCGTTTGATTAGCGTCTGTCGAACGTTCCGTTTAGGGTGACCGCCATGGGCTCGCGACGCGGCGACGACCGGCCGACAGCACCGGCCGGTGACGCGCCGTCGGCCGATCCGACATCCGCCACGTCGGCGGCCAAGACGCCGCCGCGCCGCTCGCCGACCGCCGGCGAGCGCAAGCGCGATCCGCACCGCACCCGCGAACGCATCCTCGACGCGGCGCTGCAGGAATTCAGCGAACACGGGTACGCCGGCGCGCGGGTGAGCGCCATCGCGAGCCGGGCCGGCGTCAACCAGCAACTGATCTCGTACTACTTCGACGGCAAGGCCGGCCTGTTCCAGAGCCTCGCGGAGCGGTGGCGCACCATCAGCGACGGCCTCAACCGCACCGACATGCCGCTACGGCAGGTCGTCGACAACTTCCTCGCCGCAGGCGTCGAGCAACGACCGTGGGCCCGGCTGCTCGCCTGGGAAGGGCTGACCGGCGGCGCCGAGTCGGACGCCGACGACGCCTTCTTCGCCGCAATGGTCAACGACGCCCGTCGCCGGCAGCGGGCCGGCGAACTGGCCGCCGACCTGGACCCGGCGTACGTGCTGCTGGCGCTGTTCATGGCGGCCAGCGCCCCGACGATGCTGCCGCAGGTGGTCCGTCGGCTCACCGGCCTGCCGGCCGACTCGGCGGAGTTTCTGAAGACCTACCGGGAACAGTTGGGCCGGATCGTCGACCGGCTCGCCGACTGACCACGGCCGGCTCGGCCCGTCCCTCACCGCCGGCCGGCGGCGGCGCGGGCCCGGGCGACATCCTCGGCCTGTCGGACCCGCCACCGGCGTTGCGCCTCCCGGTTGCAGGCCCGGCACACCCGGCGCAGCCGGCCGGTCGACTCGTCGAGTTCCCGGGGATGGCCGTTGCGGCAGGTCGGGGCCTGCGCCCGGGTGCGGCAGTTCTCGGCGTGGCTGAGCTGCCGCAGGTGGGTCGGCTCGATGCAGTCCTGCACCCCGCATGTGTGGTCGACCTCCAGGGCTGGGTCGTACCCGCCGACGAACACGGCGAAGGCGGCGATGTGCGCCCACGCCCGGCCGGCGACCTTCTGGTAGACCCCGCGCCGGGTACCGTAGCCCCGCACGACCAGACAACCGTCGGCCCGCCGTTGCGACCGTTGCAGCAGGTGCTGTCGCAGGCTGTCGACGGTGAAGTGCCGCGAGAGTCCGTTGACGTGATCGAGCACCGGATGACCGTACCGCCGGCCGGTGACAGGAACTCAGCGCAGGCCGAAGCGCTCCGCCCAGCCCAGCACGTCCGGCACGGTGGCGTTGCCACCGCAGATCACCAGGCCCAGCCGCGCCTTGTCGCCGACCCGGTCGAGGACCCGCCGGGCGGCCGGCAGCAGGCAACCGGCCGCCGGTTCGGCCCACACCTTGGCCCGGTCGGCCAGGTCGAGGGTGCCCCGCACCGCCTCGGCGTCGGAGACCACGAGGACGTCGGTGACCAGCGCCGCGGCGTGCTCGTAGGTGAGCCGCGAGACGGTCGGGGCGCTGAGCGTGGACACGATGGAGGACAGCGTGACGGGCACCGGGCCGCCCGCGGCCAGTGCCTCGGACATCGCCTGCGCGCCCTCGGTCTCCACGCCCCAGATCCGGACACCGGGACGGCGGGCGCGCACCGCGGCGGCGACACCGGCGATCAGCGCGCCACCGCCGACGCTGACCAGGACGTCGGTCAGTTCCTCGTCGGTGTCGTCGGCGAACTCCAGGCCCACGGTGCCCTGGGCGGCCACCACCACCGGATCGTCGAACGGGTGCACCACCACCAGGCCCTGGTCGCGCAACTCGGTCAGCAGGGCGAACGCGGCGTCCATGCCATCGGCCAGGCGTACGGTGGCGCCGGCCGCCTCGGCGGTGCGCACCGCCTGGGCGGGCGCCGTGCGGGGCATCACGACGGTGGCGCGGAGGTCCAGGGCGGCGGCCATGACCGCGACCGCGATGCCGTGGTTGCCACCGCTGACCGCCACCACGCCGGCGGCGCGTTCGTCGGCGTCCAGGCTCAACAGTTTCGCCACCGCGCCACGTGCCTTGAACGAGCCGGTGCGCTGCAGCAGTTCCAGCTTGACGGTGACCGGGGCGCCGAGCAGGTCGGACAGGCCCGGGCTCGGCACCGTCGGGGTGCGCACCACGTGCCCGGCGATCCGCTCGGCCGCGGCTTCCACATCGGCTACATCGATCACGACGCCCACCTTGGCACACCGGTCGACACCGACGCCGGTACGGTGGGCCGATGGCGGTCTCCCCGTACATCACCCGGTTGCGCGCCCACGTCGGTCACGACCTGTTGCTGCTGCCCGGGGTGAGCGCGGTGGTGCACGACGACGCGGGCCGGGTGCTGCTGGCCCGGCGCAGCGACAACGGCCGCTGGTCGCTGCCGGCCGGCCTCGTCGACCCGGGGGAGCAGCCCGCCGACGCGGTGCTGCGCGAGGTGTACGAGGAGACCGGCGTCCGGGTCGAGATCGACCGGGTCGGCGGGGTGGCCACCCATCCCGTGGTGTATCCGAACGGGGACGTCTGCGAGTACCTCAACGTGTGGTTCCGCTGCCGCGCGGTCGGTGGCACGGCCCGTGGCGACGACGACGAGTCGCTGGAGGTCGGCTGGTTCGCCCTGTCCGACCTGCCGGAGTTGGACGACTGGGCGCGGTTGCGGTTGACCACCACCCGGTCGCTCACCGCCCCGACCTGGTACGCCCGGCCGGGTGAGCGTCATCCCGCCCTGTGCCAGCCGGACGCGATCTGACCCGCCCGCCGGCCGTCGCCGCGGCCGGCCGGCCCGGTCAGACGACGTCGACCGGGTAGATCTCGGTTCGCGCGATCGCCCGGTCGCGCTGCTCGGCCAGGGCGGCGCGGCGGTCGTCGGCGACGAAGGCGTCGTACCCGGCCGGCGACCCGAACTCGATCAGTTGGATCTCGGTCGGCGCGTCGTCGCTGGTCCCGTCTGCGCGGGTGCGGACCCGGTGCAGGACCCGGCCGTCGTGCTCGCCGAGCAGGGCCAGGACCCGGTCCTCGTACTCGGTCAGCGCGTCGACGGCACCCGGTCGGGCCCAGAGCAGCACACACAGGTGGACTCGCACGCCGCCCGACGCTACCCGGCCGGTTCCACCGGACGTCGGGCGGCACGTCGCTTGACGACGGCCGTCCCGCGTAGTAAATAAAGAAGCAGAACTTGAGTCAACCCGGCTCAACTTGAACCTTCGGCCTGGGAACACCGAGGAGGAACCAGCGATGTTGATGCGTACCGACCCGTTCCGTGAGATGGACCGACTCGCCGAGCAGTTCTTCGGCACCAGCTCCCGTCCGGCGGTCATGCATCTGGACGCCTACCGCGACGGGGACCACTTCTACGCCGCGTTCGACCTGCCCGGCGTCGACCCGGACAGCATCGACTGCACCGTCGAGCGCAACGTCCTGACGGTCAAGGCCGAACGCCGCCGCCCCACCGGCGACAAGGTCGAACTGGTCGCCGCCGAACGGCCGATGGGGGTGTTCACCCGGCAACTGTTCCTCGGCGACACGCTCGACACCGACCGCCTGGAGGCCGGCTACGAGAATGGCGTCCTGACGCTGCGCATCCCGGTCGCCGAGCGGGCCAAGCCCCGCCGGGTCGAGATCACCAGCAACGGCGGCCGGCGGCAGATCAACGCCTGACCGGCCACGCGTCCGACGGCCCCGCCGGTGGTGCACCGCGCGGGGCCGGCGCCGGTCAGCGGTCGGGCGCGCCGGCCGCTGACCGGGCCTGCTGGCGTACGCCGACCCGTGCTGGGACCCTGTTGCGCATGCCTCGATCCACCTCCTCCGTCACGCGCCGTCCCGCGACGGACGCCGCTCTCGGTGCCGACCCGCTCGACTTCACCGAGGCGTGGCTGCGCAACCGCCGGTTGTCCGAGCACACCCGGGCCGCCTACCGGCGGGACGTCACCGGCTGGCTCGGCTGGTGCGCCGGTCGGGACGTCGACCCGCTGCGGGTCACCTTCCTGGACGTCAACGCCTACGCCCGGGACGTGGAGTCCCGGGTGGACCCGCGCACCGGTCGGCCGTTGACCCCGGCCACTGTGGCCCGCAAGCTGTCCGCCCTGTCCAGCTGGTACGACTTCCTGGCGAAGCTGCGGGCGGTGCCGGTCAACCCGGTCGCCGGTGCCGACCGGCCCCGGCTGGACCGGGACCACTCGGCCACGGTCGGGTTGAGCCCGGACGAGGTGGACGCGCTGCTGGCCGCCGCCGAGGCGGACACCGGCCCGAACGGGGCCCGCAACCGGGCCGCGGTGACCCTGCTGGCCGACCTCGGGTTGCGGGTGGGGGAGTTGGTGTCGCTGGACCTGACCGATCTGCGCACCGAGCGGGGGCACCGCAGCGTGCGGTTCGTCGGCAAGGGCGGGCGGGCCCGTCGTCGGGCGTTGGCGCCGGGCACCGCCGCCGCGGTGGACGCCTACCTCGCCGCCCGGGCGGCCGCCGCGGGCGTACCGGTGGACCGGCTCGACGGACCGCTGCTGGTGACCGCGTCCGGCAACCGGCTGGACCGGCACGCGGTGTTCCGACTGGTGCGCCGCCTGGCCCGGGCCGCCGGGCTGCCGGCGTGGGCGGAACTGTCACCGCACTCGCTGCGGCACGCCTTCGCCACCACCGCCCGGGCCGAGGGGGTGCCACTGGAGGATGTCCAGGACGCGATGGGGCACGCCGATCCGCGGACCACCCGCCGCTACGACCGGGACCGGCACAACCTGGACCGCGACCCGGCGTACGCGATCTGGGCCGCCCGGGCCCGGCGGGGGAGCTGATCGGCCTGCTGGTCAACCGCGGTGACCTGCCCGGCGAGCACCGCGTGCCGACCGAGACCGTGGTCGACCTGTTCCTGCACGGCGCCGTCACCCGCCCCACCGCCCCCACCGGCTGATGTCACAGGCACCTCCCACCGTGCCGGGACGCGACGCGAACTGGAGATGCGCTGACGCACGGCCGGCTCAGCAGAGCACCTCCAGATGGTGGTGGGCGTCCACGGCGATGTCCTCGCCCCGCAGCCGGCGCCGCGCCCACAGCCGGGCCGCCACCTCGGCCAGTTCGTCGCCGGTCTCGGCCTGCTCGACCAGCAGGGCGGCGGCCAACGCGTACGCCAACCGCAGTGCCAACCCCCGGGCGCCGGCGACCACCGCGACCCCCTTCGGATCGGCGGTCACCTCGGCCAGCGCGTCACCCAGCTCCGCCCGGGCCGCGGCGAGCGCGTCGGCCAGCGCGGGCGCCATCGACCGGGCGGTGTCGACGGCCCGGTCCAACCGGCCCAGCAGCGGTCCGGCGGCGTCCTCCCGCGCCGTGGCGCGCAGCACGTCCAGGGCCAGCACGTTGGTGGTGCCCTCCCAGATCGGCAGCACCTGCGCGTCGCGCAGCAGCCGCGGCACCCCGGTGTCCTCGACGTAGCCGGCACCGCCGAACGCCTCCACGTACTCGACGGCCGACGCCACGGCCAGCCGGCCGGTGGCCAGCTTCGCCAGCGGCGCGACGATCCGCAGCTCGGCGGCCGCCGCCGGGTCGGCGCCGACCTCGGTGCGGCCCAGCAGCGTGAACGCGTGTCCGGCCAGGACGAACGCGCCGGCCGCGTCGACCGCCAGGGCGCCCAGCGTGGCCCGGTGCAGCGGCGAGTCGGCCAACGTGCCGCCGGCGACCTGACGGGCGTCGGCGAACGCGCGGGCGTAGGCCAGGCCGCGGCGCATGCCACCGGCGGCCGCCGCCGCGTTGTGCACCCGGGTCACCACGACCAGGGTCATCGCCCGGCTCAGACCGGGCACGTCCGGGTCACCCAGCGGCACCGCGTACGCGTCGGACAGGCCGATCTCGGCGGTGGGCAGCGCCCACGTGCCGAGTTTGTCCTTGAGCCGGTGCAGCCGCACCCCCGGCGCCGGCGCGTCCGGGTCGACGCCGTCGGCCCGCAGCGGGGAGTCCGCGGCGTAGCGGGGCACCAGGAACGGCACCAGCACCCGACTGCCGCCGCCGGCGCCGTCGGGGCGGGCCAACGCGACCGCCATCGCCGAGTCGGCCGCCGAGCAGAACCACTTCTCGCCGGTCAACCGCCACCGACCGTGCTCGTCGCGACGCGCGACGGTGCCCGACCGGCCCAGGTCCGAGCCGCCCTGCGACTCGGTCATCCACTGCCCGCTGGTGATCGCGGTGGCCGGGTCGGTGGCGGTCAGCCGGGGCAGCCACGCGTCCCGCACCTCCCGGTCGACGTCGGGCAGACTGAGCAGCGCCGCCGCGCCGTCGGCCATCGCCACCGGGCAGGAGAAGGTGGCCGACTCGGGCCCGTACAGGTGCAGCAGGGCGTGCTGGACGACCCGCGCCGCGGCGCCCCAGGTGCCCCGCGCCGACGGCAGGTACGGCAGGGCGACGACGGCGTGCCGGGCGGCGGCGGCCCGCTGCGCCTGCCACCCGGCGGAGGTCCGCACCTGGTCGATCCGCTCACCCCACGGCCCGTACCGCCGCAGCGTCGGCGGGTGCGCCTCGGCGTCGGCGTGCGCGGCGCGCAGCGGCCCGGTCACGTCCGCCGCCAGGGCGGTCAGCCGGTGCCGGGCGGCGGCGTGCCCGTCCGGGCCGAGCTGCCGGTCCAGCCAGGACCTCAGCAGCCGGTCCCCGGTGTACGGGTCGGCGGGGGCGGGCACCGTCTGCACGTAACGGACCATCGCGGTCAGCTCCTCGGCCGAGGGGTGGGGTCGGGATGCGCCGACGGTAGTCGACCCGCCGCCCCCGCGACAGGTCGGCCGCCCCACCGCCACGGTCCGCGCCGTCCCGATCACCGACCCCGGCCGGTTCGGGCGACGGGGACGCTCCACCCGCGGCGCGACCGGGCCGGGTCGGAGCCGCCGGTTCAGCCCGCCTCGGGCAGCCCGAGCGCGGCCCGCACCAGAGCCGCCGCCTGCGCGGCCGGGACACCCAGGGCGCGGCTGTCCTCGGCGTACCGGGCGGCGAGCCGGCTCGCCTCCTCGGACACCCCGGCGGCGCGGGCGGTGACGAAGGTGCCGTGCCGGCCGCGGGTGTGCACCAACCCGGCCTGTTCCAACTCCCGGTAGGCGCGGGCCACGGTGTTGGCGGCCAGGCCGAGCTCGGCGGCCAACTCCCGCACCGTCGGCAGCCGGGTCCCGGCGGGCAGCCCACCGTCCGCGGCACGCGCGGCGATACCGGCGCGGACCTGCTCGTACGGCGGCACCGGCGACTGCGGATCGATCTGGATGATCACGATCGGGTCAATCTAGCAATCGGACTTTCCTGCGGCAATCGCCCGACTGTCTCTACCGTCTACAGGTGTGGCGTACGAGGTGAGCGGCGCCCGTGCGACCCGACGCCGTCCGGGGCTGCGCGGCGCGCTGCTGGTCGCCGGGGTGGTGCTGGTGGTCTGCTGCGTCGGCGCGGCCGGCCTCGGACTGTGGAACTTCCAGGTGCTGCGCGGCACCCGCGGCCCGGTCCGGGCGGCCGCGGACGACTTCCTGCGGGACGTCTCGGCGGGGCAACCGTCGGCGGCCGCCGCCTACGACCGGTTGTGCGCCGCCACCCGCGACCGGTGGACCCGGGAGGAGTTCGTCCGGCGGGCCACCGGCCAGGACGCGGTGATCCGCTACACCGTCGGCGAGGTCACGGTCGCCACCCGCGGCGGCCGGCCGGAGGGCGCCGTCACCGCCCGGCTGGTCCGCCGCGGCGGGGCGGTCGAGTCGTGGACCCTGCGGGTGGTCAGGGACGGTGACCAGTGGCGGGTCTGCGGCGACAAGCCGATCTGATCCGCTCAGACCGCCGGGCCGAGGTCACCGGCGCGGTGGTGGCGCCGGCACAGCACCTGGTACCGCACGTCGGCGGTGTCGACCGTGTCGCCGATGACGACCCGCTGCCCCTCCCGGACCACCCGCCCGTCGGCGACGCGCGCGTTGAGCAGCCCCTCCCGACCGCACCAGCAGAGCACCTCCACCTGGATCCGGGCCACCTCGTCGGCCAGTTCGAACAGCCGCTGCGCGGCCGGAAACAGGCAGGAGCGGAAGTCGGTGGCCAACCCGAACGCGAACACGTCCACGTCGTACGCGTCGACCAGTTCGGCCATCTGCTCCACGTGCTCCACCGTGTAGAAACACGCCTCGTCGCAGATCAGGTAGTCCACCCGGATGCCCTCGGCCCACCGGCCGCGCACCAGCGCCACCAGGTCCAGATCGTCGGTGACCTCGATCGCGTCGTGGGCCAGGCCGATCCGGGTGGTGACCCGCGGCCCCAACGACCGGTCGATGCGGGTCAGCACCAGGCCGCGCCGGCCCTGCCGGGCGTGGTTGTAGTTCATCTGCAACGCCATCGTCGACTTGCCGCAGTCCATCGGGCCCCAGAAAAACTTCAGCGCCGCGGCGTGCAACGGCCGCCCGTCGTGGCGCTGCGGTGAGCAGTTCTCGTGCCGGACACTTGCGCCGGACGGGTGGGCCAGGCAGGCGGGTGCGAGGGCGGAGTCGTCGGTCACGGTCGGGCAGCCTAACGCATCCACCCCGACCCACCGGCCGGTCGACACCGACGCCGACCGGCCGGTGGCGCACCGCTCACCGGCTGGTCGGCCGGTGGGCGCACAGGTCACCCGGGGCCGACCGGCGGCGGCTCACAGCAGCCGGGGCGGGGTGTTGCCGGCGGCCAGCACGGCCCGGCGCATCGGCACGGCCAGCAGCAGCGCGAACCCGACCACGAAGAAGATCAGCAGCGAGACCAGACCCACCCGGTAGCTGTTGGTGAGCTGGAAGACCAGCCCGAAGGCCAGCGGACCGAGCCAACTGGTGCCCTTGTCGCTGATCTCGTAGAAGCCGTAGTACTCGCCTTCCCGGCCGGCCGGGATGAGCTGGCTGAACAACGACCGGCTCAACGCCTGGCTCCCGCCGAGCACCAGTCCGATCGCCCCGCCCAGGATCATGAACGGTACCGGGGCGCCGGCGGGCAACCAGAACGCGGCCAGGATCACCACCGTCCACAGCACCAGGCTCAGCAGCACCGTCTTCCACGCGCCGATGCGCCGCGCCAGCGCGCCGAGCAGCAACGCCCCGCCGAAGGCGAGGAACTGCACCAGCAGGATGGTCACCACCAGGGTGCTCTGCGGCAGCTTCAACTCCTCGGTGCCGTACTGACTGGCCAGGGTGATCACGGTCTGGATGCCGTCGTTGTAGACCAGGAAGGCCAGCAGGAAGAACAACGTCAACGGGTACGTCCGCAGGCCGCGCAGGGTCCGGCCGAGTTGCCGGAACCCGTCGGTGAGCACGTTGCCGGTCACCGACGCCTCCTGCGCCGCCGGGCGTTCCCGCAGCCAGCGCAGCGGCACCAGGGTGAACGCCGCCCACCACACCCCGGCCGACACGATCGACCAGCGGGCCAGGTCCAGGGTCCGCTGCGGGTTGCCGTCCTCGCTCAGCAGCGTCACCGCGCCCAGGTTGAGCAGCAGCAGCAGACCACCGCCGAGGTAGCCGATCGCCCAGCCGCGGCTGGACACCGCGTCCCGCTCGTCCGGGTCGGCCAGCTGCGGCAGGAACGAGTTGTACACCACCACCGCCGCGCCGAAGGCGATGTTGGCGACCAGGAACAGCGCCCCGCCGAGCAGGTACCGGTCGCCGGTGACGAACGCGAACCCGACGGTGGCTCCGGCGCCCACGAACGCCGCCCCGGCCAGCAGCCGCTTCTTGTGCGCCGACCGGTCGGCGACCGCACCCATCACCGGCAGCACGAACACGGTCAGCAGCACCGACAGCGACACCACGTACGGGTAGAACGACCCGGCCGCCACGGTGATCCCCAGCGGGTGCACGCTGCCCACGCAGTCGTCCGCGCCCACCGCGCAGCCGGCCGCCCGTTTGGTGACGGTGGTCAGGAACGGTCCGAGGAACACGGTGATGACCGTCGTCTGGAAGGCCGAGTTGGCCCAGTCGTAGAAGTACCAACCGGTTCGCTCGCGGCGGGTGCTGGGCGGTGGCGTGGCGGCCACCGGTGGGACGACGGTCTCGGCCATCGATCGTCCTTCGGGTCTGCTCGGGTTCCGGTGGGTCGGCTCGGGGTGCTCAGACGCTCCAGTGCCCGCGACGCAGGTACGTGTCGCGCAGCACGTCGACGTGATCGGTCATGATGCCATCCACCCCGAGGTCGAGTAACTCGTGCATCTGGCCGGGTTCGTCGATCGTCCAGACGTGCACCTGCAGCCCCAGCCGGTGGGCGTACCGGACCAGTCGCCGGTCGACCACCGGGATCCGCCCGTAGCGCACCGGCACCTGGGCGGCCACCACCGACGGGGGCAGCCGCAGCGGCGCTCCGGTCAGCGACGCCATCCGCAGCCGGGCCACCCCCCGCATGCCCAGCGAGGTGGCCACCTTCGGCCCGGCCAGGACCCGCAGCCGGGCCAGCCGGGTGTCGCTGAACGAGGCGAGCAGCACCCGGTCGCCCGCGCCGGCCCGTTCCACGGTGCGCACCGTGGGCACGATCCCGCCGTCGGCCTTCACGTCGATGTTGAACCGGATGTCGGACCAGGCGCCGAGCACCTCGTCCAACCGGGGCACCGCCGCCGCCCCGCCGACCCGGACGGTGGCCAGGTCGGCCCAGCGCAGCCGGGCGATCCGGCCCCGTTCCCCGGTGAGGCGCTCCAGCGTGTCGTCGTGGAAGACCACGGCCACCCCGTCGGCGGTGCCGTGCACGTCGGTCTCGACGTACCGGTAGCCGAGCGCGACGGCCCGGGCGAACGCCTCGGCGGTGTTCTCGTCGCCGTGCGCGGCGCCGCCGCGGTGCGCGAACGCCAGCGGCGTCGGCGCGTCGAGGTAGGCGAATCGTGGGGTCATCCGCGGCAGTATGCCCGCACCCGGTGAACGCCGGGTGCCGTGGGTCCGCCCGGCCGACGCACCCACGGCGTACCGCGCGCGCCCACCGGGGGCGCCCGGCCGGCGTGCCGCCGCGCGGGGTCAGCCGGGCAGCGGGTCGCGGTCGGCGGCGGTGAGCGGGTCCCGGCCGGTCTGCGGCGGCCGGGACCGGGTACGCCGGTGCGACCGGGCCGGGTCCACCGGCCGGCTCGGGTCGACGTGCCGGGGCCGGTCCGGTTCGTCGGGGCGCAGCGGGGCGAGGGTGTCGGTGAGCGCGTCGATGATCAGCTCGGTGGCGCGCAGCGCGGCCCCGGGCGCGGTCGGGTCGACGCCGCCGAGGTCGACCGGGGCGCCGAAGTGCACCCGGATCACGGGGCGGCGCCGCACCGCTCGGACCAGCGCGCGCGGCAGCCCTTTCGGGGTGCTGTACGGCAGCACCTCGTGCGCCCCCCACTGGGCGACCGGTACGACGGTGGCGCCGCTGGCGAAGGCGAGCCGGGCGACCCCGGTCTTGCCCCGCTCGGGCCACATGCCGGGGTCCAGCCCGATGCGACCCTCCGGGTAGACCAGCACGACCGAGCCGTCGGCCACGGCGTCGGCGGCCACCCGCAGCGACTGCCCGACGCCCGCGCTGCGCCGGTCGACGCGGATGTGTCCGCTGTGCCGCATCGCGGCGCCGACGACCGGCGTGGTGAACAGGCCACCGGTGGCCATGATCCGGGGCGCGATCCGGCGTACCCGGCAGGCGGCCGTGAGCACGATGGGGTCGAACGGGCTGATGTGGTTGGCGGCCAGGATCAGCGGTCCACGGCGCAGCTGCTCGGGGACGTCGCCGGTGACCCGCAGCCGGGCCAGCGGGGCGACCACGCCCCGGGCGAGGACCTGCAGGAACAGCCAGAACCGGGGTGGGCGCCAGGGGTACGGGGTGGTGGTCTCCATCAGCCGTCGATCGTCGCACAACCACCGCCGCCGGTGTGGTCGAGGGCACGCCGACCGACCCACCCACCCATCTACGACAGTCGGTAGTATTTACTACGCCTCGTCGTAGACAAGGGGAGTCGCATGGACGCGTTGGACGTCGCCCGCTGGCAGTTCGGTGTCACCACCGTCTACCACTTCCTGTTCGTCCCCCTCACCATCGGCCTGTCCATGCTCGTCGCCGTCCTGCAGACCCGCTGGTACCGCACCGGTGACCCGCGCATGCTCCAACTCACCCGCTTCTACGGCAAACTGTTCCTCATCAACTTCGCCATGGGCGTGGTCACCGGCATCGTGCAGGAATTCCAGTTCGGCATGAACTGGAGCGACTACTCCCGCTTCGTCGGCGACGTCTTCGGCGCCCCCCTGGCCATCGAGGCCCTGCTCGCGTTCTTCCTCGAATCCACCTTCCTCGGCCTGTGGATCTTCGGCTGGGACCGGCTGCCCAAACGGGTGCACCTGGCCACCATCTGGGCCGCCGCCATCGGCTCCACCCTGTCGGCGTACTTCATCCTCGCCGCGAACTCCTGGATGCAGAACCCCGTCGGCTACCGGATCAACCCCGACACCGGCCGCGCCGAACTCACCGACATCGTCGCCGTCCTGACCAACAAGGTCGCCCTGGTCACCTTCCCGCACACCCTGGCCGGCTGCTTCCTGGTCGCCGGCGCGCTGATCGTCTCGGTCGCCCTGTGGCACCTGATGCGCCAACGACCCAGCCCCACCACCACCACCACCGACGGCGACGGCGACGGCGACCGGTCGACGTTCCGGTACGCCCTGCGCTTCGGCGCCGTCGTCACCCTGCTCGCCGCCGTCGCGGTCGTCATCACCGGCGACATCCAAGGCAAGATCATGACCGAGGTGCAGCCGATGAAGATGGCCGCCGCCGAAGGTCTCTACCAGACCGAGAAACCCGCCGCGTTCTCCGTCCTCACCATCGGCAGCCTCGACGGCAGCCGCGAACTCTACGCCCTCAAGATCCCCTACCTGCTGTCGTTCCTCGGCACCGGCGACCCGCACGGCGAGGTCCGCGGCATCAACGACCTGCAGGCCCAGTACTCCGCCCAGTACGGCGCCGGCAACTACACCCCGATCATCCCCGTCACCTACTGGACCTTCCGCCTCATGATCACCTTCGGGTTGGCGGCCGCCGCCATCGCCGCCTGGGCCCTGTGGGCACAGCGCCGCGGCCGCACCCCCACCAACCGGTGGCTGCTGCGCGCCGCGCTGATCCTGCCGCTGCTGCCGCTGGCCGCCAACTGCTTCGGCTGGCTGTTCACCGAGATGGGCCGCCAACCCTGGGTCGTCTTCGGCGAGATGCTCACCCGCGACGGCGTGTCCCGCAGCGTCAGCCTCACCGAGGTCCTCACCTCGTTCACCGCCTTCACCGCCGTCTACGCCACCCTCGCCGTCATCGAGGTCCGACTCCTGCTCCGCTACGCCCGCGCCGGCCTACCCGACCCCACCCCACCCCACCGGCCGACACCCCCGACGACGACACCGACGACGCCGACCGGCCACTGTCCTTCGCCTACTGAACACACCGGAGCCCGCCATGGACCTACCCACCGTCTGGTTCCTGCTCATCGCCGTCCTGTTCACCGGCTACTTCATCCTCGAAGGCTTCGACTTCGGCGTCGGCGTCCTGCTGCCCGTCCTCGGCCGCGACGACCGCGAACGCCGCGTCCTGATCAACACCATCGGCCCCGTCTGGGACGGCAACGAGGTCTGGCTCATCACCGCCGGCGGCGCCATGTTCGCCGCCTTCCCCGAGTGGTACGCCACCCTGTTCTCCGGCTTCTACCTGCCGCTGCTGCTCATCCTGCTCGCCCTCATCGGCCGCGGCGTCGCCTTCGAATACCGCCACAAACGCGACGACCCCACCTGGAAACGCCGCTGGGACACCGCCATCACCATCGGCTCACTCACCCCCGCCGCCCTGTGGGGGATCGCCTTCGCCAACATCCTGCGCGGCGTACCCCTGGCCGCCGACCACGAATACACCGGCACACTGCTCGACCTGCTGCACCCCTACGCCCTGCTCGGCGGCGCCACCTTCCTCACCGTCTTCACCACCCACGGCGCCGTCTTCCTCGCCCTCAAGACCACCGGCGACATCCGGCACCGCGCCGCCCGGCTCGCCACCCGCACCGGCCTGACCGCCGCCGTCCTCACCACCGCGTTCCTCACCTGGACCCTGACCATCCGGCACCGCCCGGCCGCCGTCGCCCTCGCCGCCGCCGCGGCCCTCGCCCTGCTCGCCGCCCTCGCCGCCACCCGGGTACGCCGCGAAGGGTGGGCCTTCACCGGCACCGCCGTCGCCATCGGACTGACCGTCGCCACCCTCTTCACCGCGCTGTTCCCCACCGTGCTGCCGTCCACCACCGACCCGGCCGGCACCCTCACCACCGCCAACGCCGCGTCCAGCCCCTACACCCTGAAAATCATGACCTGGGTGGCCGTCGTGTTCACCCCCGTCGTCCTGGCCTACCAGGGCTGGACCTACTGGGTGTTCCGCAAACGCATCGGCGTCGACAACATCCCCGCCCACTGACCCGGCACCGCACCGCCCACGGACCCCACCACCGTCGCCGCACCCCTAGGATGTCCACCATGAACCGCTTAGCCGCCCGGCGTACCCGCCGCTGAGGGTCGGCTCGCCGCCACCCGGCCGCGAGCTGACCGTCTGACGCCCGCTCCGTCGGCCCTCAGAACCTCAGCTCGAAAGGCGCACCCGCATGCGGATCCGCCCGTTCGTCCCGCACGACCTGGCCCGGCTCACCGCACTGACCATCGACACCTTCGGACCCTTCTACGAAGACTCCTTCACTGGCCGGTGTCGGCAAGACACCCCCGACTGGTCGCCGCCCACCCCGACCAGGTCGAGGCGCTCCGGCTGGACGTCACCGACCCGACCGCGATCGACGACGCCGTCCGGGACGTCGTGACCCGGCACGGGCGGATCGACGTCCTGGTCAACAACGCGGGCCGCACCCATGTCGGCGCCGTCGAGGAGACCACGGACGAGGAACTCCGAGCGCTGTTCGACCTGCACGTCTTCGGCCCGACGGCAATGGTACGAGCGGTCCTGCCACACCTGCGCGAGCGACGCACCGGCGCGATCGTGCAGATGAGCAGCATGGGCGGACAGATGTCCTTTGCAGGCTTCGGCGCCTACAGCGCGACCAAGTTCGCACTGGAAGGCCTGTCCGAAGCCCTCGCGGACGAGGTACGGGAATTCGGCATCAAAGTACTGATCGTGGAGCCGGGCGCGTTCCGGACCTCGCTGTTCCAAACCGGCCGGGCCGGGATCAGCGCGGACAGCGGCCTGTACCCCGCCGTGGGCGCCACCCGCGCCGCCGTGACCGACGCAGACGGCTCCCAGCCCGGCGACCCGGACAAAGCGGCTGCGGTCATCCTGGCCGCCCTGCAGGCGGAGCAGACCCCGCTGCGGCTACCCGTGGGCGAGGACGGGGTCAGCGCTGTCCTCGCCCACCTCGACCAGGTCCGAGAGGACGTCGTTGCCTGGGAGAAGCAGACCCGAGCCACCGCGTTCGACGCCTGAGACGAACCAGACGACGAACACCGTCGACGCACAACGCGCCCCGACCCGAGCGACGCCGCCGCGCCCGTCAGCGGCGGCGTCGCTCAGCCCGCCTCGCGCAACTCCGCCAACCGGGCCTCGATCTCCGCCAACTCGGCCCGCAGCTTCTCCGCCTGCTGCTCCGCCTCCGCCCGCTCCGCCGCCAGGATCTGCTCCACCGCCTCCTGCACCCCCGGCACGTCGATCAACCCCACCATCCGCAACGCCTCCGCCGGCTTGATCACGTACGGCTTCGCCAACGACTTGCTGCCCTGCGCCGCGGCCACCGTCCACTCGCCCTCCGCGTACGCCAGGGTCACCGTCAGACCCGGCGGCGTCTTCGCCTTCGCCGCCTTGACCGCCCGCTTCGCCGGCCTCGCCACCGAGGTCTCCGCCGTCGGCGACGGCTCCTCCCGCCTCGGCTCCTCCCGCGGCGCCGGCACCGGCGCCGGCGGCTTGTCCAACATGAACTCCGGCTCCGGCTCGGGCGCCGCCTCCGGCACCGGCTTCGGCTCCGGCCGCCGCCCCGTCGCACCCTTCGGCGCGATCGTCAGATCGGTGGGGGAGAAGGGCAACTCGTCCCGACCGAACCGCACCACCACCCACTCGTCCGACACCGCCGGATCGGCCAACTCCACCACCTGACCGATCTGCCCCGCGATCTGCCCCGCCGACTCGGTGAACATCACCTTCGGCTTCCGACCCGCGGCCAACGCGTCCCGGATGGTCTGCAACTCGTCGGTGGACAACCCCTGACCGCTGGTGCGCACGGTGGCCATCAGAACCCCATCTCTTCGTACACGTGTTTGATCCTGCTCTTCCTACCAGCCCACGCCGACACCCACGCACCGGACCCCGCCCGACTCAACCCGCCGACCGCAACACCCGCAACGCCCGATCCGCGTGCTCCACCATGCTCAGCTCACTGTGGATCACATCCAGCACCCGCCCGTCCCCACCGATCACGAACGTCATCCGCCGCACCGCCAACGGCCCCAACGGCACCCGCCGCCGCACCCCGAACCGACCCGCCACCACACCGTCCACATCCGACAACAGGGGATAGCCCAACCCGTACCGGTCGGCGAACTCCCGCTGCCGACCCACCGGATCCCGACTGATCCCCACCCGATGCGCACCCACCCGCGCGAACTCCGCCGCCAGATCCCGGAAATGGCAACTCTCCGCCGTACAACCCCGCGTCAACGCCGCCGGATAGAAGAACAACACCACCGGCCCGGACGCCAACAGACCCGACAACCGCACCGGCGTACCCGCCTGATCCGGCAACTCGAAATCCGCCACCCGATCACCCACACCAGGACCCGCAGCCACGCCCCACCCCCGCGCTCGCCACCACCACCGGCCGGCCCGGCGTCCGACGCAGCGTACGTGGCCACCGTCACTGCCCGTCGACACACCACCGTCGTACGCTCCGCCCACAACCCACCACGACGTAGGGGGAGTGGCCCATGACCAGCAGCCCGGTGACCCTGGTGACCGGCGGCAGCCGCGGCATCGGCGCCGCCACCGTCCGACAACTCGCCGCCGCCGGACACGACATCGTCCTCGGCTACCGCACCGACCACACCGCCGCCCGGACCGTGCTCGCCGACGTCCACGCCGCCGGCCGACGCGGCACCGCCGTCGCCGCCGACACCGCCGACCCCACCGACGTGGTACGCCTGTTCGACGCCGCCGAGGAACTGGGGAAGTTGACCGGACTGGTCAACAACGCCGGCGTCGGCGGCAGCCGCACCGGCCCCCTGACCGACCTCGCCTTCGACGACCTGCGCCACGTCGTCGACGTCAACCTCGTCGGCTACCTGCTCTGCGCCCAGCAGGCCGCCCGCCGGATGACCACCGGCGCCGCCATCGTCAACGTCTCGTCCGGCGCCGCCACCCTCGGCGGCCCCGGCGAATACGTCCACTACGCCGCCACCAAGGCCGCCACCGACGCCCTCACCATCGGCCTGGCCAAGGAACTCGCCCCCCGCGGCATCCGGGTCAACACCGTCGCCCCCGGCATCATCGACACCGACTTCCACGCCACCGTCGGCAACCCCGACAAGGCGACCACCGCAGCCGCCCGGATCCCGATGGGCCGCGCCGGCACGCCCGACGAGATCGCCGCCGCCATCGTCTGGCTGCTCGGCCCACACGCCTCCTACACCACCGGCGCCAACCTCCGCGTCTCCGGCGGTCTCTAGCCCCAACGCCGTTCAGTTAGGCGTGGGCGGGTGCGGTCAAGGGGTGTGTTGATCAGGACGTGAGAAGCGGAGTTCCGGTATCAAGGTTTGTCACTCCAAGACAACCCAGAACCAGGAACCCCG
>NZ_JBHSBN010000048.1:0-19960 GCF_042650605.1 Micromonospora zhanjiangensis
AAGCCCTCGGCTACCGCGTCACCCTCGACCTCGCCGCCTAACGCACCACCCAACAACACCCATCCCGCGCCGCTTCGCGACGCGGGACGCTACCGCACGTCAAGTCACGGTCGATTTTCGAGTTAGGGGAGGGGGGCGGTGGGGGGGCGGAGGGGGGTCCAGTTGGTGTCGCGGGCGCGGGCCGCGGCCAGCAGGCCGGCCACGCAGGCCGCGTTGGTGATCTCACCGGCGAGCACCATCGCCACCGCGTCGTCGAGGTCGAAGCGGTGGACCTGCATCGTGGCCTCCTCGCCGCTGCGCTCGTGCCGCCGATCCGGCGGCACGTCGGACAGCTCGCGGGCCAGGAAGATCCTGATCCGCTCGTCGGAGTAACCGGGCGAGGTGTGCATGTCCACCAGCAGGTCGAGCCGGCCGGCCAGCAGATCGACCTCCTCGGCCAGTTCCCGGCGGGCGGCGTCCGGCAGCTCCTCCCCCGCCTTGTCGATCAGTCCGGCCGGAAGCTCCCAGATGGCGCGGCCGAGCGGGTGCCGGTACTGCCGGACCAGCACCACCTGCCCGGCGTCGTCCAGCGCCACCACGCCCACCGCGCCGACGTGGCGGACGTAGTCACGCTCCGCGACGGAGCCGCCCGGCATGGTCACCTCGTCGGTGAAGACCGAGAACAGCGGACCGCTGAACCTCTCCCGGTGCGAACGCACCTCGAAGGCGTGGTCGCTCATGCCTGTCCTCCACTTCGCTCGCCGCGCTCGCTCATGCCGGCCCTCCGCTTCGCTCCGGGCCGCCATGTGGCACGACCGCGCTGAACCGAACGATTCGCTCGCTGCGCTCGCTCATGACGGCCGGACCGCGCCGTTCTGGCCGGCCCGCTCCCCCGGCCGCTCGGCACCGGACAGCAGGGCCTCCGCCGCGTCGTCCGGCTCGGCCGCCGACCGGCGACCCACCGGCAGCTGGTCGGACTCGGAGTAGGTGACCACGGCGGCGACGAAGGCGGCGAACAGCGGGTGCGGCCGGGTGGGGCGGCTCTTCAGCTCGGGATGCGCCTGGGTGGCCACGAAGAACGGGTGCCGCTCCCGGTCCAGCTCGACGAATTCGACCAGCCGGCCGTCCGGGGAGGTGCCGCTGATTCGCAGGCCGGCCTTGGCCAGCGCGTCCCGGTAGGCGTTGTTCACCTCGTACCGGTGCCGGTGCCGCTCGCTGACCTCGGTGGTCCCGTACGCCTCGGCGACGATCGACCCCTCGGTCAGCCGGGCCGGGTACGCGCCCAGGCGCATCGTGCCGCCCAGGTCACCCTTGCCGGCGACGATCTCCTCCTGGTCGGCCATGGTGGCGATGACCGGGTGCCGGGCGTCCTCGTCGAACTCCAGCGAGTCGGCGCCGTCCAGCCCGGCCAGGTCGCGGGCCACCTCGATGGTCATGCACTGCAGGCCGAGGCACAGGCCGAGGATCGGTACGCCGTTCTCCCGGGCGTACCGGGCCGCGCCGACCTTGCCCTCGATGCCGCGTACCCCGAAGCCGCCCGGGATCACGACGCCGTCCACGCCGGCCAGCGCGGACGCCGCCCCGGCCGGGGTGGTGCACTCGTCGCTGGGCACCCAGCGCAGCTCGACCCGGGCCCGGTGGCCGAACCCGGCCGCCCGGATCGCCTCGCTCACCGAGAGGTACGCGTCGGGCAGGTCGACGTACTTGCCCACCAGGGCCACCCGCACGGTGTGCTGCGGCTGGTGCACCCGTTCCAGCAGGTCGTCCCAGCTGGTCCAGTCCACGTCCCGGAAGGACAGTCCGAGCCGGCGGACCACGTACGCGTCCAGCCCCTCCCGGTGCAGCACCTTCGGGATGTCGTAGATGCTCGGCGCGTCCGGGGCGGCGATGACGGCCTCCCGGTCCACGTCGCAGTAGAGCGACAGCTTGTGCTTGAGCTTGTCCGGGATCTCCCGGTCCGACCGGCAGACGATGGCGTCCGGCTGGATACCGATGTTGCGCAGCTGGGCGACCGAGTGCTGGGTCGGCTTGGTCTTCAGCTCGCCCGACGGCGCCAGGTAGGGCACCAGCGACACGTGCAGGTAGAAGCAGTTGTCCCGGCCGAGGTCGTGGCGGACCTGGCGGATCGCCTCCAAAAACGGCAGCGACTCGATGTCGCCCACCGTGCCGCCGACCTCGGTGATCACCACGTCCGGCGTACGCCCGGCCTCGTCGGCGTCCGCCATGGCCAGGATCCGGGCCTTGATCTCGTTGGTGATGTGCGGGATCACCTGGACCGTGTCGCCGAGGTACTCGCCGCGCCGCTCCTTGGCGATCACCTCGGAGTAGATCTGTCCGGTGGTGACGTTCGCCTTGCCGGACAGGTTCCGGTCGAGGAACCGCTCGTAGTGGCCGACGTCCAGGTCGGTCTCGGCCCCGTCCTCGGTGACGAACACCTCACCGTGCTGGAACGGGTTCATCGTGCCGGGGTCCACGTTGAGGTACGGGTCCAGCTTCTGCATCACCACCCGAAGTCCCCGGGAGGTGAGCAGATTGCCCAGGCTGGAGGCGGTCAGGCCCTTACCCAGCGAGGAGGCGACGCCCCCGGTGACGAAGATGTGCCTGGTCGTCCGTGCTGTTGGGCCCAAGGCCTGCTCCCGTGGTCGTCCGTTGCGGTCGTGCAGACCGGCGACGATCAAGCGAAGTGATCACGCGATCCACGGGATTCCACGGTAACACCTCCGCCGGCCCGCGCATCGGCCACCTGGGCAGCCGAGCGGTCCGTCATCGCCTCGACACTGTCGGTGTCCACCACCGGGGGCCCCGCCGCCGGGATCGGACCGTCCGTGGGCGGACCCGGTGCGGCCGGATGCCGGTCGGCACCGTCCGGGGCCCGGTCGGCCGGGCCGGTCCGGCCGGCCCGCTCGGCCGGTGGGCCGTCCGGGCGGGCCGGCGGCGCCGGCTGGGTGCGGTCGGCGGCATGGTCCAGCACCCGCAGCGCCGCCAGCGCCGCCAGCGGTACGGCCAGCGCCGCGGCGGCACCGGCCACGTTCAACGCCGAACCGGCGAGCAGCCCACCGATCAGCGAGGCGACCACGATACCGGCCATCCCGGCCCGGACCGCCGGATAGATGCCGAACAGGCGTTTCAGCCCACCCCAGGGCTGGAGCAGGGCGAACCACACCAGCACGGCCCCGACCAGCGCCAGCACCGTCAACGAGCTGCCGGTCAGGGCCTGCAGGTTGGCCGCGCCGGACCGGTGCACGGTCAGGCCGCTCGTGCCGTCGCCCACCGCGCTGAGGAACCGGCCCAGGCTGCCCCGCTCCGGCGCCGGGCGGCGCAGGTCGATGACGGCGAAGCCGATGGTCACCGTCAGCCCCGCCAGCGACGCCCAGGCCAGCCGGCCGAGGGTCAGCCAACCGCCGGTGCTCAGCGCGGCGGCGATGCTCACCCCGGCGGTGAGCGCGACCGCCCCCACCGGGTCCGCGCCCAGGTACGGGCTGCCGACCATCGCCACGCCGATGCCACCGAGCACGACGATCACGGCCGGCCGCCACTGCCGGCGGACCAGCTGGGCCAGGCACGCGGCGGTCAGCAGGATCCCGGCGATGAAGACGCCCAGCCCGACCGTGCCGAGCCCGGCGAACCGGCCGCCCTCCAGGGCGGAGTAGCCGGCCACCCCGTTGAGCTGCAGCCGGGCCCCGGTCAGCACATCGGCGCCGACGATGAGCGCCGCCAGACCGGAAGCCATCGCCATCGGGCCGAGCGTGGTGGCGTACCGGCGGGACAGCCGTACCGCGGCGGTGGCCAGGCCGAGCACCACGGCCGCGACGGCGGCGAAGTAGAGCCCGGCGTGGCCGCCGCGCCACCACGGCACCGCGTCGGCGACCAGGGCGGACGGTATCGCCAGGGCGGCCGCGATAAGCAGCACCTCCACCGTCGCCACCACCCGGCGGGGCACCTGCCGACCGGTCGGGCCGGCGGGCGGCCGGGCCCGCCGCAGCAGCGGCACCACCGCCACCGCGAGCAGCAGTTGCAGGGCCGCCAGCAGGCCGAAGAAGAAGCGGGCGACCCGCCGTTGCGCCCCCGCCTCCCGGTCCGCGTCGGCGGGTCCGGCGATGGCGGCGGGCAGATCCGCCGGCCGCCCGTGCACGGCGATCGCCGCCTTGCCGGCGAACAACCGCTGCGGGGCCGGCCGGCCGAGCGCCGCGAGCGCGGTCGGTGCCAGGTCGATGAGCTGGACGTAGCCGTCGCGACCGGTGCTGGCCGAGGTCAGCCAGCCGCGCTCCCAACCGGGTCCGTCGGCCACCGCGACGTGCAGCCGCGAGGTCTGGTCGGTGTCGGCGAGGCCGGCCACCATGACCAGTGACCGGTCCGGTCGGGCCGCGAGCACCCGGGCCAGTGCGGCGTCGGCCCGCCGGGCGGCGGCGGCCCGGCCGACCGGATCGTCGCCCGCGACCGTGCCGAGGTCGACGATGCTCAGCACGCAGGAGGCGAGCAGGTCCCGCGGGTCCGCCGGCAGGGTCGGCTCGTACCGGTCCACCCGGCCGAACGGGCGGGCCGCGGCCACCGCCGCGCCGGTGCCGACCGCCACGGTGCAGCGGACCGATTCGGCCAACGCGCCGGGCATCGCGCCCCAGGGCATCTTGTCGCTGTTGTCGAGGACCACATTGCGCTGGTCGGGCAGGTTCGCGCCGATGCCGTCCGGCTGCTCGACGGGGACCTTCGGCGCGGGGCAGGCCCCGGTGACCGGGGAGGTGCCCCGGCGCGCGTAGTTCCCGGCGCCCAGGGTCAGCCAGCCGTCGACCGGGCAGGTCGGCTGGCGGGCGGACCGGACCGACAGCGAACCGATCGAGCCCTGCTCGGCCATCCGCCACAGGTTCGGGGTGCCGGTGGGCGAGATGTCGTCCCACCGCAGACCGGGCACGCCGGCCAGCACGACGTAGTCGACCTTGCCGTCCGGGGTGCCCGGGGCGGGCCGGACGACCAGCGCGGCCACCCCGGTCACCACGACCACGGCGGTGAGCAGGATCGGCACGAACCGGCGCAGCATCAGCCCCGCCCCACCGGTGAGCCGGTCTCCCGGCCGGTGGGCCGGGGTGGCGCCAGTTCGGCGTAGACCGCGGCGACCGCCGCCACGGTGTCCGCCTCGGTCGGCCAGGTCGCCGCCCGTTCCACGCCCCGGCGGGCCAGGCCGGCCAGGGCGGTCGGATCGGCGAGCAGGTCCCGGACCGCCCGGTCGACCGCGTCCACGTCGCCGGGCGGTACCGGCACGGCCGCGTCCCCGACCAGGTCGGGCAGCCCGCCGACCGCGGTCGCCACCAGCGGTACGCCGGCCCGCAGCGCCTCCTGGGCGAACAGTTGCCGGGCCTCCCAGTCGCTGGTCACCACGGCCAGGTCCGCCCCGGCGAGCAGGTCGGCCACGTCGGTGCGGTGCCCGAGCAGGGTCACCGGGGCCCGGGCCGCGGAGATCCGGGCGGCCAGTTGCAGGTAGCTGGGCCCGCTGCCGGCGATCACCACGACCGGGCGGGGCTCCAGGTCCCGCCACCGGGCGGCGGCGTCGATGAGGATGTCGTACCGCTTCTGCGGGTGCAGGCGGCCGACCGAGAGGATCAACGGCTGCCGGGGTCCGACGCCGAACTCGGCCCGGACGGCCGCCCGGCCGCGCCGGGACGCCGGCAGGGTCGGCGCCGCGACCGGGCCGGGTCGGGCGTCCCGCGCACCCGCCGCGGCGGCCCGCTCGACCAGGTCCGCCGAGGCCCCCAGCGCGACCGTGGTACGGCGGGCGACCACCCGCTCGGCCAGCCGGGACAACCGTCCGCGCAGCCCGGTCGCCAGTACCGCGTTGTGCCAGGTGACAACCAGCGGCTGGGTACGCCGGGCGAGCGCGGCCACCAGACCGGCCCGTAACCCGTGGGCGTGCACCAGGTCGACCGGCCCGGCGAGCACCCGGCGCAGCGCGGTGACCGCGGCGGCGTCCGCCACGGTGGGGCTGGCCGGGATCTCGACCGGCACGAACCCGGCACCGACCGCGGTGAAGTCGAACTGCTCCTGGGTGGCGGCCGGGCCGCAGACGGTCACCGAGGCACCGCCGGCCACCAGCCCCCGGGCGAGCGAGGTGACGTGCTGACCGACGCCGCCCGTGCTGGAGGCGAGGACCAGGACCACCGCTCCGGTCCAGCCGGTTGCCGGTTCGCTGCTCGCGCTCACCGCGACAGGGTCTCCTTCCCGTGGTCCCGTCCGGGACCGTCACCGTCCCGTCCGGGACCTTCGTCGCCCTGTTCCGCCGGTGCCGGCCCGGGCCCGGCCGGGACGGACCCGCCGGGTCAGGCCGGCCAGTCTGCGCCGGACGGTCAGCACCAGCGGCCGTACGTCGTGCCGGTCCAGGGGGTAGGCCACCGCGAGGAACACCGCGGCCACGACAACTGCGGACAGCATGCCCTGCACCAGCGCCCCGCCTTTCGTCGGGGTGCCGGTGCCGAACCCGACCAGCCAGTGCGACAGGGCCGCGCCGGCGAGAGCCGCCATCGCACCGGCGAACGCGCCAACGGCGCCGGCCCGCGCCAGCCCGTCGAGTGCCGGCCGGCCGGCGGTACGGATCACCGCCGCCACCAGCAGCGCCCCGAGGACCAGCATCCCGATCGAGTTGCCCAGACCGACCGCGGCGACCCGGTAGCCGATGGGCAGGACGGCCGACACCACGACGACCGCGACCGGCACGACCAACCATCCACCGGCGGTGGCGGCCATCGCCGACCGGGTCCCGCCACGGGCGTACAGGGCCCGGCTGAGCACCGCGAACAGCGCATAACCGAGCAGACCAGGTCCGAACGCGGCGATCGCGACGATCGAGGTCCGGTCGGCGTCGGCCCAGAAGAACCGCGCCACCGGCTCGGCGGTGCCGATCAGCGCCGCCGCGCCGAGACAGCTGAACACCAGCACCGATCGGGCGGTCGGCGCCAGCGTCCGCCGGTAGGTCTCCTCGTCGCCACCGGCGTGCGCCGCCGACATGGTCGGGTACGCCGCGACCGCGAGCGGCACCGCGAGCACCGCCCAGGGCAGCAGGAACATGGTCTGGGCCAGGTTGAACACCACCGGCGCGCCCTTCGGTCCGCGAGCCACCAGCGCGATCATCACCAACAGTGCCAGGTTCTGGGTCGCGACGGTGACCGCCCCGGTGGTGGCCAGCCCGCGCACCCGGCGCCGCGCCTCCGGGTCGAAGGTGTAGCCGTAGCGGGGCCGCAACCGGAGCCGGCGCAACGGGATCAACAACGACGACGACAGCACCACCACCCCGAGGGTGGTGCCGACCGACAGGATCAACTCGCCACCGCGGCCCGCCTGGGCAAGAGTGACTCCGGTGCCCTCGACGGCGGCGAAGGTCAGGTAGACGCCGATGACCGTCACGCTGGACAGCAGCGGGGCGATCACCGGCCAGGCGAACCGCCGGTGGGCCTGCAACACACCCGTGAGCACGATCCCGATGCCGTACAGCGGCAACTGTGGTGCGAAGACCCGTAACATCCGCGCGCCGGCGTCGATGTCGAGCGCGGGCTTGCCGTGCGCGAGCAGTGCCACGATCGGCTCGGCGAGGAGCGCGAGCGCGACCGCGAGCGGGACCAGCAGGGTCACCGTCCAGGTCAGCAGGGCGCCGACGGTGACCGACACGGCGGCCCGGTCGTCGTCCTCGACGGCGCGGGCCAGCAGCGGCACGACCAGGCTGGCCAGTGCCCCGCCCGCGACGATCTCGAAGATGATGTTCGGCACCGTGTTGGCGACCACGTACATGCCGCCGATGTCGCTCTTCTGCCCGAACACCGTGGTGAAGACGGCCGTCCGGCCGAAGCCGGCCAGCCGGCTCGCCACCGTCAGGACGGCGATGAGCGCGGCCGCCCCGGCGATCCGCCCGGTGCCGGCGAGGGGTGCCGGTGCTGTCACGTCAGGCGGGCCGCCGCCCGAGATCGTCCAGTTCCCGCAGGCCACGGGTGTTCTGGATCACCTGTGTGAAGCTGACCTTCTCACTGGCGGCGGTGAGCGCACCGACCACCGCCAGGATCCCGGCCCGACCCACCGGCCCGGTACGGGCGGCCAGCGCCACGCCGAGCAGCGCCCCGAGCGCGTTGGCGCCGCTGTCGCCGAGCATCACCCGCTCGTCCAGGTCGGCCGGCAGCAGTGCCGCGGCGGCGCCGACCGGCGCGGCGGCCAACCCACCGGCCGGTCCCGGCAGCAGCGGCGCGCCGAGCAGCACACCGGCCTTGAGGGCCCGCCCCGGGCGCAGGTCGAGCAGGTTGACCAGGTTCGCCGTACCGGCGATCACCCCGGCGCCGAGCAGCACGTCGGCGCCGCGGCCGACCCACCCGGCGCGGCGCCCGCCCGGACGGGCGCGGACCGTCGGGTCGGCGGCGAGCAGGGCGGCCGCCGCGAGGCCGGCCGCCCCGACGCCGGCGATCTTGACCAGTCCGCTGGTCACCCGCCCGTCGCGCAGCGCGCGCAGGTGGCCGGCGAAGCCCTTGTCCGCTTTCTGCTCGGGGCGGGCGCCGACGACGTCGTCGTACAGACCCACGGCGCCGGAACCGAGCCCGGCGACCAGCGCGGCGGCCGCGGCCGGGGCGCTGGGCGCGGCGAGCGCGCCGGCGGTGGCGGCACCGGCCGCGAGGGCCGGCCCGGCGGCCAGGGTGACCGTCCGGCCGCGGAAGTTGGTGCGCTCCAGCGGCGCGGCGACCGGCGACGAGGTGACCGCCCGCAGCACGGCCCGCGCGGTCAACGCGGCGACACCGGCCGCCAGCAGGCGACCGGTCGATGCCCGCCCGCTCACTGCGCGGTCAACTTCGGGGTCAGGCCGCTGACGCCGGCGCCCATGCCGTACTGGCCGGCCTTCTTGGTGGTCACCTGCTGGATGGTGGCCATCGCCGCGACCAGCTGCCCCACGGTGGTGGTGGAGTTGTCGACCGTGGAGATGGTCTGTGACAGCGTCGGGTCGCCGCGTACCCCGGCGACCACGTTGCCGCTGCCGGCGCCGTTGCCGGCGATCACCAGGGCCGCGTTCTTGTCCAGCTGGACGGCGAGGCGCAGCACCGAGTCGTCCTTGCGCTGCGCGTTCTTGTCGACGTACGCCTGTCCGCTGATTATCACCACCGCCTCGGCCGGTCCGGTGATCTTGTCATCCACCGCCAGATAGCCGGCGTTGCTGTACGCCGACAGCAGCGCCTTTCGGTCCGCCTCGGTGACCGGCGCGGTCGGCGCCGCGCGGTCGACCAGGGCGCTGGACAGCAGCGCGCTGGAGGTCTCCACGCCGTCGCTGTTGCCGGGCAGGCCGGCCGCCGGGATGCTCGGCTGGGCCGCCCGGTCGGCCACCTCGAGCAGATCGGAGTTGTTGTCCGGCTCGAAGAACTTGTCCTGCACGGCTACCCGGCCGGTGACCGTGGCGCCGGCCAGCTTCAACATCTGCACCACGCCGTCGGACTGGTTGCGCTCGGCCGTCGGCAGCGACACCACCAGGACCCGCCGGCCGGCCAGCTTGGTCGGCAGCACCGTCTGCGCGATCTCGGCGGCGAAGTCCTCCTCCGCCTTGAGTTCCTTCTCCAGGCTGGCGACGTTGTCGCGCCACTGGTCGTTGCTCTTGCGCAGCCCCGTGACCTGCTCCTTCAGCGAGTCGGCGACCGGCCCGTTGAGGGCGGCGGTGCCCACCACCAGACCGATCGCCAGCGCGAGGAACACCGCGGTCAGGGAAACCACGTGGTAGCGGAAATTGATCACACCAGAGCCTCTTGATCAGTCGGGGCCTAGAACAGCTGTCCGAGCTGGAACACCAGATTGTTCCACCACTCCGACACCACACCCAGGTAGGCCTTGCCGACGGTGGAGACGGCCACCGCGGACGCCATCGCGGCCACCGCCGACAGAACCAGCAACAACAGGGCCGACCCGGAGATGCTCTGCCGGTAGAGCCGACTCACCCCCTTGGCGTCGACCAGCTTGCCGCCCACCTTGAGCCGGGTCAGGAAGGTGGACGCCATCCCGCCCCGCCCCTTGTCCAGGAACTCGACAAGCGTCGCGTGCGTGCCGACGGCCACGATCAGGGACGCGCCCTTCTCGTCGGCCAGCAGCATGGCCAGATCCTCACTCGTGGCCGCGGCCGGGAAGGTCTCCGCGGCCACGCCGAGCTGATGCACCCGGTCCAGACCCGGCGCCCGGCCGTCCGGATAGGCGTGCACGATCACCTCGGCGCCGCAGCGCAGCACGTCGTCGGTGACCGAGTCCATGTCCCCGATGATCATGTCCGGCGTGTATCCGGCCTCGACCAGCGCGTCCGCCCCGCCGTCGACCCCGATCAGCACCGGTTTGAACTCCCGGATGTACGGCCGCAGCACGTCGAGGTCGGCCTTGTAGTCGTAACCACGCACCACGATCAGACAGTGCCGACCCCGGATCTGGGTCTCGATCGCGGGCACCCCGACACCGTCGAGCAGCAGCTCCCGCTCCTGCTTGAGGTAGTCCATCGTGTTGGCGGCGAACGCCTCCAGCTGCACCGACAGCCCTTCCCGGGCGTCGGCCATCGCCTTGGCGACCGTCTCGGCGTCCTGCCGGGTGCCGTGCGCGACCGGCTCGTCACCGATCAGGACGGTGTTGCCGTCGACCCGGACGGTGTCGCCCTCCCGGATCTGCTGGAAGGCGCTCTCGCCGAGATCGTCCAGCAGCGGGATGCCGGCCTCGACCAGCACCTGCGGGCCGAGGTTGGGATACCGGCCGGAAACCGACGGTTTGGCGTTGAGCACCGCGGCGACACCGACGGCCACCAGCGAGTCGGCGGCCACCCGGTCCAGGTCCACGTGGTCGATGACGGCGATGTCACCCGGCCGCAGACGACCCGCCAGACGCTTGGTCCGGCGGTCGAGGCGCGCGGTGCCGACAACGGAGCCGGGTTCGACGCTCCGGGTCCGGCGCAAGGTGGGTAGACGCATCCAGACCATCCTGGCACGTGAGGCACGTTTTCATGTCGCGACATGCCCCGATCGGATCCGTACCCCCGGGCAGACGCCCAGGAACCGGACCTCGTTGTGGCGACCGTCACAGATCCGTTCAGGGGCGACGCTCCCGGGCCGCCACCGCCAGCAGTTCCTCGGCGTGTGCGATACCCAGATCGGAATCCGGCAAACCGGCCAGCATCCGGGCCAACTCCCGGGCCCGCTCGGTGTCCTCGACCACCCGGACCCCACTGGTGGTCACCGCGCCACCGGTGTCCTTGGCCACCACCAGATGCCGGTCGGCGAAGGCGGCGACCTGCGGCAGGTGGGTCACCACCAGGACCTGGTGGCTGCGCGCCAGCCGGGCCAACCGCCGACCGATCTCCACCGCGGCCTGTCCCCCGACCCCCGCGTCGACCTCGTCGAAGACCAACGTCGGCGGTCCACCGGAACCGGCGAACACCACCTCGATGGCGAGCATCACCCGGGACAGCTCCCCGCCCGACGCGCCCCGCTGCAACGGCAGCGACGGCGCGCCCGGGTGGGCCAGCAGCCGCAACTCCACCTCGTCCGCACCGTCCGGCCCCACCCCGACCTCGGCCCCGTCGACGGTCAGCGCCGGCTCGGTCCGGCCGGCGGGCCGGGGCAGCACACTCACCTCGACCCGGGCGTGCGGCATGGCCAGGCCGGCGAGTTCGACGGTGACCTGCTCGGCGAACCGGGTGGCCGCCTCACGGCGGGAGGCCGACAACCGGGCCGCCAACTCGGCGACCTCGCCGGCCAGCCGCTGCCGTTCCCGGTCCAGCTCGTCGAGCAGCTCGTCGGAGCTGTCCAGTTCGGACAGCCGGGTCCGGGCCCGCTCGGCCCAGGCGACCACGCCGTCCACGTCGTCGGCGTACTTGCGGGTCAGCGCGCGCAACGCGGCCCGCCGCTCGTACACCGCCTGCAAGCGGGCCGGGTCGGCGTCCAGGGCGGCCAGGTAGCCGGACAGCTCCGCCGACACGTCACCGACCAGGGTGGCCGCCTCCTCCAGCCGGGCGGCCAGGTCACCGAGCACGCCGTCCAGCGCGGCCTGCCCCTCCAGGGTGCGCCGGGCCGTGCCGAGCAGGCTGGTGACGTCCGGTACGTCGTCGGCCGGCTCGGTGCCGCCGGCCACGCACTGGTGCGCCAGTTGCGCCGCGGTGCGCAGCCCCTCGGCGTGCTCCAACCGCTGCGCCTCGGCCTTGAGCTCGTCGTCCTCGCCAGGTTGCGGGTCGACCCGGGTGATCTCGTCGAGCCCGAGCCGCAGCAGGTCGGCCTCCTGGCTGCGCTCCCGGGCGTTGCGCCGCCGGTCGGCCAGGTCGTCGGCGACCCGCCGCCACTGGGTGAACGACTCCCGGACCGCGTCCAGCAGCTTCTCGTGCTCCGGTCCGGCGAACCGGTCCAGGGCCGCCCGCTGCTCGGCCGGACGCAGCAGCCGCAACTGGTCGGACTGGCCGTGCACGGCCACCGTCTGCTCGCCGATCTCACCCAGCATGGCCACCGGCATGCTGCGCCCGCCGACGTGCGCCCGGGACCGGCCCTCGACGGTCACCGTTCGGCTCAGCAGGACGGCGCCGTCGTCGTCCGGCGCACCGCCGGCGTCGGCGATGCGGGTGTGCACCGTGGTCGCGGTCGGCTCGGCCAGCCGCAACCGACCCTCCACCACGGCCCGCCCCGGGTCGGCCCGGACCCTCCCGGCGTCGGCCCGGCCACCGAAGAGCAGGCCGAGCCCGGTGACCACCATCGTCTTGCCCGCACCGGTCTCGCCGGTGATGACGTTCATGCCGCGGGTCAGCGGCAGGGTGGTGTCCTCGATGACGCCCAGGCCGGTGATGCGAAGCTCCTCCAACACAGCAACCGACAGTAGTAGCGAGGAGCGACAATCCACCACCCGGCAGGCCCGAACCGGCCCGACGGGCTCAGGACCGGCTGCCCCGCCAGCCGTGCACCGGCAGGGCGAACTTGGCCACCAGCCGGTCGGTGAACGGCCGCGAACTCAGCCGTACGACCCGCACCGGCAGCGAGCCACGCTGCACCGACACCCGCGCCCCGGGCGGCAGGTCGTAGACCCGGCGGCCGTCGCAGCAGAGCACCGCTAGGGTGGTGAACGGGTCCACGGTGATGGCGAAGGTGGACGTGGGCGCCGTGACCAGCGGCCGGCTGAACAGGGCGTGCGCGCTGATCGGCACCAGCAGCAACGCCTCCACCTCCGGCCAGACCACCGGCCCGCCGGCCGAGAAGGCGTACGCCGTCGAACCGGTCGGGGTGGCGCAGACCACGCCGTCGCAGCCGTACCGGGACAGCGGCCGCCCGTCGACGTCGACCAGCAGCTCCAGCATCTGGGCCCGCTCGCCCTTCTCCACCGAGACCTCGTTGAGCGCCCAGGACTGGATCGGCGGCCCACCGTCGAAGTCGGCCCGCACGTCGAGGGTCAACCGTTCGTCCACGGTGTATTCGCGCGACACCACCTCCCGGACCGCCAGGTCCAGGTCGTCGATCTCGGCCTCGGCCAGGAAGCCGACCTTGCCGAGGTTGATGCCGAGCAGCGGCGCCTTGGCCGGCCGGGCCAGGTCGGCGGCGCGCAGGAAGGTGCCGTCACCGCCCAACGCGATGACGATCTCGGCGCCCTCGGCCGCGGTCAACCCGCTGACCGGCACCACGCCGGGCAGGTCCAGGTCCTCGGCCTCCTGCGCGACCACCCGTACCTCGAAACCGGCCTTCATCAGGTCGGTCGCGACCGTACGCGCGTGCTCGGTGCTGCGCCGGCGCCCGGTGTGGGTCACCAACAGTGCGGTCCGACTCACCGGACCTCCTCCTCCGCCGTGGGTACCTCCGGCCGCGGACCGGTCGGACCCGCCGCCACGACGGCCCGCACCCGGGCCTCGTCCGCCGCCGACGCGTCGCCGCGCAACCATACGAAGAATTCCACGTTGCCGCTCGGCCCCGGCAGCGGACTCGCCGCCACGCCGGCCAACCCGAGTCCGAGCGTGGCCGCGGCGGCGGCGACGGCCAGCACCGCCTCGGCGCGCAACGCCGGATCGCGCACCACGCCACCCGCGCCGACCCGGTCCCGGCCCACCTCGAACTGCGGCTTCACCATCAGCACCAGGTCGCCGTCCGGGGACGTGCAACCGGCCAGCGCGGGCAGCACCAGGCGCAACGAGATGAACGACAGGTCCGCCACGGTCAGCCCGACCGGACCGTCGATCAGCTCCGGGGTCAGGCTCCGCACGTTGGTGCGCTCGAAGACGCGTACCCGCTCGTCGCCGCGCAGCGACCAGGCCAGCTGGCCGTAGCCGACGTCCACCGCGACCACCTCGGCTGCACCGGCGCGCAACAACACGTCGGTGAACCCGCCGGTCGAGGCGCCCGCGTCCAGACAACGACGACCGTCGACCAGCAGCCCGTCCGGGCCGAACGCGGCCAGCGCGCCGGCCAGCTTGTGGCCGCCCCGGGAGACGTACTCCCGGGTGGGGTCCTCGCCGAGGACCCGGACCGCGTCGGCCGGATCCACCATGGCCGCGGCCTTGTGCGCGGACACGCCGCGGACCTGGACCCGGCCGGCCGCCACCAACGCGGCCGCCTGCTCACGGGACCGGGCCAGGCCGCGGCGGACGAGCTCGGCGTCGAGCCGGGTACGACGTGCCATGCTGCGGATTCTCTTTCGAGGGGTGTGCGGGCTCAGCCCTGATCGATGGTGGCGAGGGTTTCCTGCAGCGTCCGGTGGGCGGCCTCGTACTGCGCGATCTGGTCGGCCGGGGAGAGCCCGGCGGCGTTGACGATCGACCGCAACGCGGCGTCCACCGCCGGGTGGCCGGATCCCGGGTCGGCGTCGGCGCCGGCCGGTTCCGCAGCTGGCCCGCCGGCCGGCGTCGGGCGGTGCCCGGGTGGCGTCGGGTGCTGGTCGGCCGGCGTCGGGCGGTGCTCGGGCGGTCGGGGCACCGCGGCGCCCAGCGGGCCGGGTCGGAACGCCCCCGGTACGCCCGCGAGGCCCGGTCGCGGTGACGGGCCGGGCAACGGCCCGGTCACGCGGCACCCGGCCCGGCGTCCGGCGCCGGCCGGCCGGCCGCCTTCTTCGCGGCGGTCTTCTTCGCGGCCGGCGGCAGCTTCTTCGGGGCGAGCCTCTTCTCGCCGGGCGCCACCTCCACGGCCTTGCCGGTGGCCTTCTTGACCGGGGCCTTCTGCGCCGGAGCGTGGTCGGTCGGCGCCGAGATGGCCGGGGTCGAGGTGGTGCGCTTCGCGACGGCCTTCTTGGCCACCGCCTTCTTCGCGAGCTTGCCCGCGGTGGTGCCGGGAACCGGGGGCTCGGCCGCGGCGCCCGGGCCGGTCCCCCGCGCCTCCCGTAGCTCGCGTTCCAGTTGCCGGACCCGGCCGGTCAGTTCGGTCACCTCGTCCGCGGTGGCCAGGCCCACCGCGCCGAGCGCCCGGTCGACCTCGAACCGCACCAGCTTGGTCAGCGCGTCCCGGTTGGCCATCCCGGTCGAGATCAGCTCCTCGGCCATGCCCTGCAGCTGGGCTGCCGTGGCACCGCCGGAGCCGACCAGCTTCCGGACGGCGTCCTGTGCCCGTTTCCGCGACGTCTCGGTCAGCCCGAGAGCCAGCTCCAGGTAGGCCCGCCACGCGTCCTGCATAACCGTCGGGTCCTTTCGCGCGATGCCGACTGTCCGGGTGTCACGCTACCGGGCGCCGGACACCCTCGGCGTGCGGTACGGTGCCGGAGAACGGTCGTGGCGCACCGCGAGGGGGCGAGCATTGGCGAGCGTGGACGACTGCCGGCAGGCGTTGCACGACCTGGCGGCACGGCTGGACTCCCACGCCGACCAGGTACGCGACCGGGTCGACCTGGACCGGACGCTCGCCTGCCGGGTCAGCGACCTGGACACCGCGTTCCACGGGCGACTCACCGACGGTCGCCTGATCGATCTCGGCGACGGTGACGATCCCCAGGCCAAGGTCGTGTTGACCACCACCAGCGACGACCTGGTCGCGCTGGTGCACGGGAAGCTCGACGTGCCGAAGGCCCTCGCCGCCGGCCGGGTGTCGATCAAGGCGAACCCGTTCGACCTGCTCAAGCTGCGCAAGCTGCTCTGAGGCCCGCCGGGAGCACGGGCCGTCGCGGTCAGTCCGTCGGCAGGCCGAGTTCGCGCAACGCCGTCCGGGCCGCGTCACCGTCCGGGCGCACGCCCTGGACGGACCGGCCCGACCAGGCCGCCGCGCACAGCGTACGCAGCGCCGTCAGGGTCGCACCCGCGCCACTGAGCCGCGGCCGGTCACCGTCGCCGGTGAGCCGCCAACCGTCCGCCCCGGCCGGGTCGACCGAGGTGTCGCGCGCCGGATCGGTCCCGCCGACGTCCGGCAGCCGAACCACCGCCGCGGGGTCGAACAGGCCACCGAGGTCCCGGGCCACGTAGCTGGGCCGCACGGCCGGCGACGCGGCCAGCAGGTCCGCCGCCGTGCTCACCCCGGTGAGGACGAGCAGGCTGTCCATGCCCGCCCGGCGGGCGCCCTCGATGTCCGTGTCGAGCCGGTCGCCGACCACCAACGGCCGGGCCGCGCCGACCCGCGCCGCGGCCGTGCTGAACAGGCCCGGCTGCGGCTTGCCGACGACGACGTCCGGGTCCCGGTCCAGCGCCGTACGCAGCGCCGCCACCAGGGAACCGTTGCCCGGCAGTGGCCCACGAGGGCTGGGCAGGGTCCGGTCGGTGTTGGTGGCCACCCAGGCCGCTCCGGCCCGGACGGCGACCGCCGCCTCGGCCAGGTCCACCCAGCCGACCCGTGGCCCGTAGCCCTGCACCACCGCGGCCGGTTTCTCGTCCGCCTCGGCCACCGGGACCAGACCGACGGCCCGGACCTCGGCCCGGAGCGCCTCGGCCCCGACGACCAGCACCGGCGTGCCCGGCGCCAGCCGCTCGGCGAGCACGGCGGCCGCCGCGGCCGCCGAGGTGAGCACCTCGTCGGCGTCGGCGGGCACCCCCATCCCGGTCAGCAGGTCGGCCACCTCGGTGGCCCGCCGGGACGCGTTGTTGGTCGCGTAGGCCAGCGACGTGCCGCCGGCCCGCAGCCGGCCCACGGCCTCGACCGCACCGGGGATCGGCCGGTCGATCAGGTAGATCACGCCGTCCAGGTCGAAGATGACCAGGTCGTACCCGTCGACCGGAGCGGCCCCGGTGGCGGTCACGCGCCCGCCGGTCCGCGACCGGCCGGCCGGGCCGCCCCGTCGACCGGCTCGTCGAGGGCGGGCCGGTCCCCGGTCTCCGGGACGTCACCGCCCGCCGGCTCGGAACCGGCGGACGCGTCGCCCACCGCCGGACCGTCGACCGGCTCGTCCGCGGGCTTCGCCTCGTCCTCGAACTCCTCGTCCTCGAACGCGGCGGCGTCAGTTCCGGCGGCGTCGTCGATCTCGGCGTCGTCGATCTCGGCGTCTTCCAACGCGGCGGCGTCCGTTCCGGCGGCGTCGTCGAACCCGGCGGCGTCCTCGGTGCGGGTGGCGTCCTCGGTGCGGGTGGCCGCGGTGTCGGCCGACTCGTCGCTCGGCGCATGCTCGGACTGGTCGACGTCCTCCACCAGGTCCTCGTCGTCCTCGTCGTTCTCGATCACGACACCGTCGAGTTCGAGCAGCCGCTCCGCCGCGTCGGTGACGGTGTCCTCGTCCACGTCCGCCGCCCGGGCGAACCACTCCCGGGCCTCCTCCCGCCGGCCGGCGGCGAGCAGGGCGTCCGCGTACGCGTAGCGCAGCCGCGCGGTCCACGGCTCGGGCACCTCGGCGGTCAGCTCCCGCACCTGGAGCATGGCCACGGCCGCGTCCTTCTGGTCCAGGTCGCCCCGGGCCCCGGCCGCCACGATCAGCAGCTCGATCGCGCCCGCCGGGTCCAACGCGTTGCGGTCCGCGCCCCGGTAGAGGTCGACGGCCCGCTCCGGACGGCCCAGCGCCCGCTCGCTGTCCGCGATCACCGCGAGGTGCGTCTGCCGCCCGCTCATCCGGTGATACGTACGCAGCTCGGCGATCGCCGTCTGCCACTCCCCGGCGTGGTACGCGGCGAGGCCGACCGCCTCCCGCACCACGGCGATCCGGGACGCGAGCCGGCGTGCCGCCATGGCGTGCGCGAGCGCCTCCTCCGGCTCGGAATCGATCAGCCGCCCGGTGACCACCAGGTGCCGCGCGACGGATTCCGCGACCGGCTTGGCGAGCGAGAGCAATTCAGCCCGGACGGAACTGTCCAGATCCGTGGCGACCGCGTCGTCGGGAAGTGCGGGAGCGACCGGTGAGGCGTTCGGGCCCTCCGCCGCCGCGTCCCGGCCGCCCCGGTCGGCGTACCGGTCCCGGCGGTCACCCTCGGCTCGCCGGTCCGGTCCACCGGGGGACCGCCGATCGTCCGTACGCGGGCGGTCGTAGCGGTCGCCGGCACCCCGGTCGGCGTACCGAGGACGATCGCCCCGGTCGCCCCGGTCGGCCCGATCCGCCCGGTCGCGCCCGTCACGGTCGTACTCGCGGTGGCGGAAGCCACCGCCGCCCCGGTTGTCACGGTTGTCCCGGTCCGGTCCACCCCGGAAGCCCTCCCGGGGACCAGACGGCCGGTAACCTCGGGCCTCGCGGTCGCCGGCTCCTTCGTCACGGTTACCGGACCACCGGCCACCGCCTTCCCGACGGTCACCGCCGCGGAAGCCGCCATCCCGGCGCTCAGCGTCGCGGCGCTCACCGTCACGGAAGCCGCCGCCCTCGCGGCGCGGACCACGGAAGCCGCCGCCCTCACGCCGGTCACCGTCCCGGAAGCCGCCGGCGCGCCGATCGTCATCGCGGAAGCCACCCTCCCGACGGCCGCCACCCTGGTATCCACCGGGGGCCCGGTCGCCGCCACGGGCGTCGCGATCTCCGAAGCCACCCGCGCGGCCGCCGGCCCGGAACCCGCCGTCGCGCCGCTCGCCGGCCCGCGCGTCCCGGTCGCCTCGGAAACCGCCCTCGCGCCGCTCGCCGCGCGTGTCCCGGTCCCGGAAGCCACCCTCGCGACGATCACCACCGCCGAAGCCACCGCCCGGACGGTCGCCACCGCGGGAGTCGCGGTCACCACCGCGGAAACCACCGGTGCCCCGATCCCCTCCGCCGAAGCCGCCCTCACGACGGTCACCACCACGGAAGCCGCCCTCACGACGGTCACCACCACGGAAGCCGCCCTCACGACGGTCACCACCACGGAAGCCGCCCTCACCACGATCGCCACCACGGAAGCCGCCCTCACCACGATCGCCACCACGGAAGCCGCCCTCACGACGATCGCCACCACGGGAGTCGCGGTCACCGCCCCGGAAGCCACCGGTGCCCCGATCGCCACCACTGAAGCCACCTCCCGGCCGGTCACCACCACGAGAGTCGCGGTCACCGCTCCGGAAGCCGCCCTCGCGCGGTCCCGAGGACCGGTAGCCGCCGTCCCGACGATCGTCCGACCGTCCGCCCCGGAAGCCGCCCTCGCGGCGTTCGCCACCGCGGTAACCGCCTTCGCGACGGTCGTCACCACGGAAGCCGCCCTCGCGACGGCCGCCGTCCCGGGAGTTCTGGTCGCCGCCTCGGTAGCCGCCCTCACGACGGCCGCCCTCACGACGGCCGCCGTCCCGACGGTCACCACCACGGAAGTCGCCCTCGCGGGAGCCGGTACCGCGTGAACTCCGCCCGTCCCGGTCCCCGCCGTACGACGGCCGGTCGTCGCGGCGCGGCGAACCGCCCCGCCCTCCGTCGCGGTCGCGGGGGTCGCGACGCGGACGGTCTCCGTCCTGCGGTCCTGAACTCACGGGGTACATCCTTCCTGGTGGTGCACGGGTACTGCCAAAGGGGTCTGCTGCCGGAGGGGAAACGCAGTCGAGGGCCGGCCCTGGTGGGGGCGGCCCTCGACTGGAATGATTGTCCGGCGGTGTCCTACTCTCCCACACCCTCCCGGGTGCAGTACCATCGGCGCTGGAGGGCTTAGCTTCCGGGTTCGGAATGTTGCCGGGCGTTTCCCCTCCGCTATGACCGCCGTAACTCTATC
>NZ_JBHSBN010000049.1:0-19573 GCF_042650605.1 Micromonospora zhanjiangensis
GCGCCTACACGGCGAGCTCGGCCACGTCCCGCCCGCCGAGCACGAAGCACTACACACGATGACCCACCCAGTCACCGCACCCCTGAAAACCAGCTAACCAACTCTCCATCAAACCCGGGGCTTGACAATCCCTCAGCGCCGAAGGATCGGTGGGTGCCCTGAGGTTTGCGGTCACGCGGGGCGGCACAGGGCGTGCTCGGCGGCGTCGGCCAGCAGGGTGGCGACGGTGTCGGTGGACAGTGATCGTCTGGTGAACAGCAGGTCGAAGGCGTCGAAGCTGGTGTGGAGCCATAGCAGGTGACCGGCCTGGTCGACGGTGACCTCGTCGCGGAGCGCGCCTTGGTTGTGGAGGCGCTGGACCAGGTCGTTCATGCCTTGGGCGCGGCCGTCCTCAAGCCGGCGGACGGTGCCGCCGACGGCGTCGGCGTCGAGTTGCGCCATGGAGAACAGGGCGCGTAGTACGTCTCGGTGCGCGGCGTACATGTGCACATTGCCGGTGATCCCGTCGCGGAGCCCGCGCCGAGCGTCGCTTTGCAGGCCGGAGGTGACCATGTCGGTGAAGCCGCCGCGGTGGAGCAAATCCATACCGAGCGCGTCGAACAGGCCCGCGCGTGATCCGAACACGGTGTAGATCGTCGAGCGGGACACTTCGGCGAGCGTGGCGACCTTGTCCATGCTGACCTGCTCGGAGGGTGCCTCGACGAGGCGCTGGTAGACGGCGTCCAGGATGCGCCGCCGGGTCTGGTCGGCGGCCTTGGCCCGCAGCCGTTGCTCGTACTTACGGGTCGGGGACATGCCTTTGAGTCTACCGCTTTGCTTGACAGCGCGTCCGGCGAAAGACAGGCTGTCTGACGAAAACAGTGCCGTCGTGCCATCAGGAGCCCACATTGCGCGTGATGATTCGCTACGCCGTCAAGCCCGAACTGGTCGATTACAGCATCGAGCTGCTGCGACAGGTCTACGCGGACCTGGAGCACAGCCGACCGCTGCGGCTGCGCTACGAGACCTTCCGTCTTGAGGAAGCCGGCCAGTTTATGGCCATCATCGAATCCGACGGTGGCCCGGCCGAGGCCGCCCACCACCACCTGCCCTCATTCCAGCGCTACCGGACCGCGCTGAACGAGATCTGCACCGAGCCGCCGACCGTGACCCACCTGGCATCGGCCGGGGCCTACCAGTCCTGGTGAACCCGGTCCCACTGCATCCATAGCCCTGGTCCCTGGGCCAGGGACGATGGACTCTGCGGTGCGCGGCGCGGTGCGAGGCTTTGGGGGCGGCCACCGCCCGGTGCGGCGTCCGCACTCCCAGGCCAGTCAACGCCGCAGAGGAGGCATTCCTAGCGATCGGGCCGGGAGCCGCGTCCTGGCTGGAGGAGGCCGCCGCCGAGGGCGTACGCGGGATCGCCTCCAAATTGCTCGGGCCAGGGTCAGCCCCGTCAGCTCCTGGCGATGGCGGTCGGCGCGGCGAGGTCAAGCCACGTCGCTGCCGCACGACTTCCGGCCGTGTCCGCGCTTCCTAAACCGCGTGTTGCGGTCGCCAGGCGTGTCGGCGCTCCGGGGACCAGTTGGCCGCCAGCTCGACCTTGTACGGATGCTCAGGTTGAGCGGGATCGATGACCGCGAGTCGGGCGAAGGTGTCGAACTGCTGCGTCACCTCGACGGAATACCCGCCGGCGCGGTAGCCGTCGACCACGGCTCCACTGCTGCGGCGAACTCGCCGCGTGGCTCCCACGCCGTGAACAGGTCGATGTCCTCGCTCGGGCGGTCGAGGATGCCGTGGGCCTGTACGGCGTAGCCGCCGGCCAGCGCGAATCCGTAGCGGGCAGCGACCCGGAGTCCGATCTCCGCAGGCGGAAGTGAACTTCATCCACACTTATCCGGCCAGCGTTTGGGGTGGCGTGGTCAGTTCGGGAAAGCGTGCCTACCACAACGCCCGCAGGCGGGCCGGGAGCCACAAGTTGGGCCACAAGCGGCGCAGCGTCGAGCCGTGCAACCACCGGCACAGGTGCGCAACCGAATTGGCCTGGTTCAGCACGGTCTGGTACATCAGCTGCAGATCGCCGGCGTCGTCCAGGTCGTAGGTACTGTCGCCGGACCAGTCCAGCGACCGGTCGAGTGTCACCACACCGCGAACCGGACCGTGCAAATCGGAAAGGGCGGCGGCGACGACGAAGTGCCGCTAATCCACGTACCGTGAACCAGGCGGTGCGCCATTGCCGCTGGACATGTCTACCTCCTGATCCAGATCGTACGTCTGAGCGGCGTCGCCGGCTGGTATGACATCGACCTGCCGGCCATAAAACCTCCTGGGATGGGCCTGCGGCCCGATGGTCATCGCTGGAAGGGCGAACACTCGCCTGCCAATCCCGCACTACAGCGGGGTTACGCGGCGGGTTCGGCTTCGAGCGCGCGGCTTTCGGCGTGGGCGGTGTCGCGAACCTTCCGGCGGCGTTCCCGGGTCCGGTGCAGCTGAACCAGCAGCAGGGGTGTCCAGCGCGGCGAGCAGGCCGAGGATCGCCAGGGCGGGCGCAGCAGCGCGGGGATGGTCGCAGCGAGGACGGGCTCGGAATGATCGAGCCCCCAGCCGACGCTGTCTGCCCTGCGAGCAAGTGGTTGTTGAGCTGCCGCGGCCTGGTTCATCCTGCCGGGTTGGTGGTGTATCCGAGGGCGCGCAGTGCGCGTCGGAACTGTGTTTCGTGTTCGACGGGTACGGCGAGGTGGCGGTCGCCGACGAGGGTGCACAGGGTGCGCAGTTTCGGGTCGCGGGCGACGAGGGTCGCGAGGGGCGCATCGGCGCATTCGACGAGGCGGACGAGGCCACGGTCGCTGATCCTCGTCGCCCGGGTGGTCACGTCGTCGACGAGGACGGCGAGCGCTGCTGGCAGGTCGTGCATTGCACGATCCGTCAGGAAGGTGACGAACTGGCCGAGCGGCCGTCCGGTTTCGGCTGCGGCGAGCAGCGTGTCGGCGCGTACGGTCCAGACCCGGTCGCCGGTGTGTTCGGCGTGGGCGTCGAGGACGAGCCGGTCGGCGGCGGTTGGGTCGCCGACGGCGACGATGTCCAGGGTTGGCAGGACCTTCAGGGTCCGCTCCGGCTCCGTGGTGCTGGCGGGTGGCTGATGGTCGCCGGTCAGCCCGAGTGCGTGGGCGCCGAGCGGGTTGAGTCGAATGGCGCGCAGGCCGTCGTAGCGGCTGAGGTAGTCGAGGTCTTCGGCGCCCCAGTTACCGTGGTAGTCGGTGCGGGCGCCGACCGGGTCGGTGTACTGGACGTCGATGAGGCCGAGGGTCGCGGCGTACTCGAACAGCACGGCGAGGGTGTACCGGCCCTCGAGGATCGGCCAGTCGGCGAATCCGCTGTAGCCGAGGCTGCCGTACTGGGGGTCGACGAGGTACAGCTTCCACAGCCCCCGTTCGCTACGGGCGACGGTCGGGGAGGTCTCCCGGCGGCGGCGCATGGTGGCGAACAGGTCATCGACGGTGATCCACTCGCATTGGGAGGCGGCGAGGGCGGTGGCGACGGCCTTGCGGCGGGTCTTGACCGACGTGAGGACGTTCGCGGCCCGCTGGCCCTTGATCCGGTCGATCCGGTTGAACTCGTCGAGCAGGGTGGTGGTGACCCAGGACCGCCAGAGCTGCCGGATCGTCGCGGCGGCCGGTTTACCGAGGGCGGCGCGTCCGCGATCGGTGAGCTGGAGTCGGCCGCCGGCGAGTTCGGCCAATCCGCCGGCCTGCAGCAGCAGCGGCCACGCGAACGCCGCGATCGGTTCGCCGGGGTAGAAGTCCCCGCCGTCGAGCACCTCGGCGACGGCGGCGACGGTCGCGGCGGCGGGTCGACGGGTCGTTTCGCTGCATCGTAACCGACCGGCTGCCACGAGGTGCAGGACGGCGTGAAGGTTGGCCTCGGCCTGTGTGGCGGTCGACCGGAGGGTGTCAGGCATCGAGTCCTGCCAGGTCGAGTCGTTCGAGCAGGCTGGGCTTACGCGCGTGCACCGCCCGTAGTTCGGCCAGCCGCTGCCGGAACGGCGTGGTGCTGCCGTCGCGTTCGCTGAGGTCGCGCAGGTCGACAAGGAGTTGAACGCCCGTGTCGTAGTCGCGGGGTTTCTTCGTGGCGATGAGTTCGTTGACCCGCTGCCATGCGGCGGGCTGATCGGCTGCGAGGGCGTCGAGGTGCCGTTGCCGGGCGGCCGCCGCGGACCGTTCCTGGCGGATCCGGTCCCGCTCACGCTGCTCGGCGACCTGGCGTTCCCGTTCGGCGCGGAGGTGTGCGGCGGTGGCGAGTAGTTCGCCTGCGGTGCGTGGGGCGGTCGTGGTCGACGTGTCCGGGAGGTGTTCGTCGCGGTACCGGCGCAGCAGCCGGCCGTGCAGGTGACCGTCGCCGCCGGTGACCAGGTCGGCGAGGATGGCGTCCTTCTCTCGGACCGGGAGTGTGGTGACCCAGGAGCGCAGTTGCGCGGCGGTCGGCTCGACGGCGGCCTGCGCCGAAGCGGCCGCCGCGGCCGCGATCAGATCAGGGTCGATGCACAGGAACTCGGCGACCGCGGTGAGCGAGGCGTCGAGCGTGTTCATCCCGGCCGGGACGGGCGGCTCGGGCTCGTCGTCGGCGAGTTCCAGGGACTGTACGCAGCGCAGCCAGCCCAGGTACAGCAGGCGCAGGTCCCCGGCGGCGAGGCCGGCTCGCACCGGGATGATCGAGGCAAGCAGGCCGTGACCGTCGAGGTCCCACTCATCGGTGCCGTCCTCGTCCTCCCGATACAGGTGAACAATGAGGTGTTTACCGGCGGTCCACGCGGAGGCACTGTCACCGACGCAGTAGTGGCCAACGGTGGCGGGGTCGAGCACGTGCTTCGGCAACCGCAGCATGAGCTGGCGGGTGCCCCAGTTCGCCAGGTACAGGTGCGCGTCGAAGTACCGCTCCATCAGCTTGCGCGGGTCACCCTTGAAGTCGCCCCACTGGTAGGTGTTGACGAACCTGGTGGCGGTGATATCGGCCCGGGTGGACAGCGACCGCAGTTCGGCCTGTTCGCGAGTCGTGAGGGGCCGGTCGACGGCGATGAACTCGTAGTACTGGTACTCGCTCACCTTGACTACCGCCCCGCCCAGTACCGGTAGGCGTCGATCCAGTCGGCGCCGTCCGGTGCAGGTGTGGGCAGCGGCAGGTCGAGCAGGTCGATCTTCTGCCGGTGGCGGCCCCGGGCGCAGACCGCGACGATGCTGTCGGCGGTGAGGTCGACCTTCTGCACGACTGCCTCCATGCCGAGGACGGTGGTGGTGAACGGCACCGCCAGATGCTCTTCGAGCATGGTGAACAGGCCGGTGAGCTGTTCGTCGTCGCCGTACGCGTCGACGGTGGCCTCTTCGATCATCGCCTCGAGCGCCGCATTCCGCTTCGATGCCATCGGCGCAGGATAGCGGACCCGTGCCGAGGTGTTCGAAGCCCGATGCCCGAGGATGGTCCGGTGGGTTCGGTCGACGAGTTCGAGGGTCTTCGCCGCGAGCTGCAGCGGTTACGGGCAGAGAACGCCCGACTGTCACGGCTGCTCGAACTGCGCGGCCAGGACACGGCTCCGGCGCCGGAGCAGCTGTCCGCGCCGGTCGCTGCGCCGGGCCTGGTCACGATGGCCTCACCGGTGGCGGACAAGCTGGCGCTGTTCGCCGACCGGTTCCGGGCCCGCGTCGACGTGTATGCCGTGCGGTGGGAGAACACCCGCACCGGCGCCGCCGGGTGAATGCCCGCCGTCGCCGGCGGCTGGCGTAAGGGCATGGACCGGCGCGGCGCTGCGTACCTGCCCCGTACGGGGGAGGTCGTCGCCGCTCATCTTGTCGGCGACGTGTTCATGGGGCTGTACCCGCTGCTGCCTGGCAACACATGCCACTTCGTCGTGGCCGAATTCGACGGCCCGATGGCGATGCTCGACGCCCTGGCTTACATCAAGGCAGCGCGGGCCAGCGCTGTGCCGGCCGCGCTGGAGATCTCCCAGTCCGGTCGCGGCGCCCATGTGTGGATCTTTGTTCCCCAACCAGGACATCCTTCCCGAGGGTGGCTTCGGCAACCTCATCGCCGCACCGCTTCAGGGCCGACGCCGCAAGGACGGACTGACCACGTTCCTCGACCTCGGCACGCTCGAACCGTACGCCGACCAGTGGGCGCTCCTGTCGACGCTGGACCGGCTCAGCCCCGGCGACGCGGAACGTATCGCCCGGCAGGCAAAGCTTGCCACCACCGGTGCCGACGTCGCCTCGATGAGCCGGTCCGCCGCGACCCGGGTACATCCCGCGTTGCCGCCGGTGGTGCACGCGGAAGCCGCTGCCGGGCTGAGCCTCGACGCCGCACAGCTCACCCCGGCTGCGCTGGCGACGTTCAAGCACGCCGCCGCCATGGCCAACCCGAAGTTCTACGAACTGCAGCGACTACGGAAGTCCACCTGGGACACCCCACGATTCATCCGCGGCTACGACCTCACCCTCGATGATCGTCTGGTACTGCCGCGCGGTCTGCGTCACACGATCGCCGCGATCGTCGAACACGCCGGATCGCGGCTGGCCGTCACCGACGGACGGAACCCGGGTTGCGAAATCGACACCGCGTTCACCGCCGAACTCACCACCAAGCAGAGCACCGCAGTCGGCGCACTCCTCGCCCACGACGACGGTGTACTCGTCGCTCCACCAGGTTCCGGCAAGACCGTCATGGCCTGCGCCGTGATCGCCGAGCGCGGCACCTCCACCCTGGTCCTCGTCGACCGCAAAGCATTGGCCGATCAGTGGCGCACCCGCCTCGAACAGTTCCTCGGCATCCATCCCGGCCAGCTCGGCGGCGGCCGGCGCAAGCTCACCGGAGCGGTGGACATCGCGCTGCTGCCCTCCCTGGCCAGACGCGACGACATCGCCACACTCACCCAGGGGTACGGGCACGTCATCATCGACGAATGTCACCACCTCGCGGCCGCCGCGTACGAGCACTCGGTCAAACGGATCGCCGCGCAGTTCTGGCTCGGGCTCACCGCCACACCCGCCCGGCGTGACGGGCTCGGCCAACTCGCCACCTGGCAGCTCGGCCGGATCCGGCACACCATGACCGACGAGGAGCAGGGTACCATCGCAGCCGCGATGGCCATCGATGCCGGAGCACAACGACTGCTGCACGTCCACGACACCACGTTCCGGGCCGGCGACGTGGACCTGAACGCACCAGGCGCACTCGCCGAGATCCACCGATGCCTAACCTTCGACCACACGCGCAACATCCAGATCGCCGACGTCGTCGCCGCAGCCCTCACGCGCGGGCGCAACTGCCTCGTCCTCACCCGGCGGGTCGCCCACGTCGACGCACTCACCGCGATGCTCGCGGCGCGGACATCAGGCGCTCGTACTCCAAGGAGCGATGAGCACCACCGATCGGCGAACCGCCGTCGACCGACTCGGCGAAGCCAAGGCCGGTGACGGCCTCCTCGTCATCGGCACCACACCGTTCATCGGCGAAGGCTTCGACGCCCCAGCGCTCGACACCCTCTTCCTCGCCGGCCCGATCTCCTACGACGGGCTGCTCATCCAGTGCGCCGGACGCGTGATCCGGGCGGCGCCAGGCAAGGACGTTGCCGAGGTTCACGACTACCACGATCCGGCCACTCCGATGCTCGCCGCCTCACTCCAACGCCGAATGCCCGGATACCGAGCACTCGGCTTCTCCAAGGCGTGAGCGCACCGGACCCCTTCGATCTCGCCACCACCCTCGCCGCGCGCCCGCACTACGCGACGTAGGCCCCGGGCACCGACAGGGCGGTCTGCAAGCGCCACGCTTTCCATTACCGCAGCCAAGGCCGGTAGTTTCAGCGTATGCGCATTCAGAGTGCGCATCGATGCGGATCGTGAGGGTTCAGCTCGCCCCTCCGACATGAACTCCCACGACAGCTGGCCGGTTCCCACTACGCCGACCAGGGGCGACGTCAGGCGCAGCTCGTCTGGCTGACGGCAGGGAAGCCGATGGTGGCAGGGGAGTGGTGCGACGACTCCTTTACTCGGCCGGTTTATGCTTCAGGCGACCTGGGCAAACGTGCGTGAGCATGTCGCTGGGCCACCGGGCTACTGGGGGTCAAGGGGTCGCAGGTTCAAATCCTGTCGTCCCGACGGTAAGAGGGTTTCTGCAGGTCGGCGACTTGCGGGGACCCTCAGCTTATTGTTCTGACTCGATGTGGTGGCGTGTGATCCGCTACTGGAACCCTTAACTCGGGTGGTCTAGCGAGCCGATCTCGGGTGTCTCCGCTGTGAATTGCCTGGTAGGCGTACTGCGTCGGCGTCGCTGTGGTCGCTGCTGGACCTCTTAAATTAACGGCAGACGATTTCGGACAGAAAGGACTTGACTCGATGCGGTGTCCGACGTAGGGGGCGGGGCCGAGCAGCACCTGTGAGGCGAAGGCGCCGAGGTCGGCGCGGGCGAGTTGCTGCAGCGGCCGGTCCGCCGGCAGCGGCACGTCGAGTACCCCGCCGCGGATGCGGTCCGCCCCGCCAAGGGCGTTGTCGAAGATGTACGTCGGCCCAAGAATCGGGTAGGGGACGTGACCAGCGGCCAGCTCGGTTTCGATGCGCGCTTTGCTGTCGAAGTGCGGCACACCGCTTCGTTGGTCGGCGCTCGCCACCGAGCTGAACACCAGATGCGGCACCCGAGCCTCGTCGGCGGCTGCCAGGATCGCCCGCCCCTGCGCCATCTCGGCGTCCACGCCGGCCTCGAATGGAGTGGTGTATGCGAAGCTCCCACCGCCCCGGCCATCGCCGCAGCGAGCGAGCGGCGATCATCCAGCGATTCCGCGACCACCTCGACACCCCGGGCGGCCAACCGGCGAGCAGCCCCCCGCCGCGGGTCGCGCACCAGCGCCCGCACCCGGGCTCCGCGGCCCAACAGCGCGCCTCGGTGACGGCGGACCCTTGGCCGCCGGTCGCCCCGAGGACCACGATCGGCGCATCGTCCATCGAACCGCACCCTACCTGGCGAGGACACGTGGTGACCGGTCAACCACCACGCCTCCACGGTATGCGCCCGCCACGGGCCGGCGCCCCCAAGCAGGGGCGGTCCGTGGCGGACGCGGAGAGCGCAGCCCAGGAAGCGCCGGGCCGAGGTGCTTCGGGCGTCGGTACGGGCAGGCAGGCAGGCGGTGGTGGTGTCCACGTGGACGGCGACGGCAGCTCCGGTCGCCGATGCGAGGGTCAGCCGGTGATCTGGGTAAGCCCGAAGCGGTCCCGCTGCTCGTGGCGTACGAGGTCGAGGTAGGTGTGCGCGTTCTGGGCGATGACCTTGCGGACGTACGGGCAGAACGGGAGGACGGCGAGCCCGCGTCGGCGGGCGTCGTCGAGTTCGGCGACGACGAGCTGCCTGCCCAGGCCGCAGCCGCCGAACGCGGGGTCGACCTCGGTGTGGATGAAGGCGATCGTGTCACGGGTGAGCTTGTAGGCGGAGAATGCGGCCAGTTGCTCGCCATCGTAGATCTCGTAGCGATTCTTGGCCGGGTTGTCGCGGACGGCGGCGGTCACGAGGTGTCCTTTCCTGCGTATGGGATCCGGCCGTTGCCGGACGGGTCGGCGGTCGCCTGCGGCCTGACCGGGCGGCGACTGGTGTACTCCACGCCGGCGTCGTCCAGTCGGCGCACGATCTCGTCCCAGCGCTGCGCCGCCACGACCTCGTCCGCCGCGTCCTCGTGCCGGCCGGTACCCGCCGGCCGAGCGCCGCTGCCTCGCGGCCGAGTTGGTGGACGGAGCCGACGCCGAAGACCACCCGCACCGGGTGGCCTTCGGCGAGCACAGGCACGTGCCTCGGCAGGTTCACGGCGTCTCTCGGCGTCCTCGGTCAGGGTGCGTTCAGGCGGCGAGGGTGGCGTGCATTTCCCACACCAGGATCTCCGCGGGCTCGGTCGCGGTGACCCGCTGCCCGCCGGTGGCGGTGAAGCGGACGGCGTCTCCTGTGTGCAGCGCGTCGGCACCTTCGAGCGTCACGTTGCCGCGCGGCACGAACAGGTGCAGGTACGGTGCCTCGGGCAGCTCGACGCTCTGGCCGGGCGTCAGGCGGGCGGCGTAGAGCGCCGCGTAGCGGTTCTTGATCCGGATCGCTGCCTCGCCGTCATGCCGGTCCATGCCGGAGGCGACGGGAATGAGCGAGCCGGACGACAGCAGCTTCTCGTCGATTTCGAGCTGTTCGTAGCCGGGGGTGATGCCGGCCTCGTCGGGCGCGACCCACATCTGTACAAAGTGCACAGATTCGTCGTGCTTGTTGTCCTGCAGCCGCCAGGAGTCGTTCTTTTCGGAGTGCAGGATGCCGGTGCCGGCGCTCATCCGTTGAGCGAGGCCGGGATAGATCACCCCGTTGTGGCCGATGGAGTCCTGGTGGACCAGCGACCCACGCAGGACCCAGGTGACGATCTCCATGTCGCGGTGCGGGTGGGTCTCGAAGCCTGTGCCGGGTACGACGATGTCGTCATTGTTGACCAGCAGCAGCCCATGGTGGGTGTTGTGGCGGTCGTTGTGGTGGCCGAACGAGAACGAGTGCTTGGAGTCCAGCCAACCGAAGTCCGTCTTGAACCGGTCGTCCGCGCGGCGGATGTCGATCTGCGGGTTTAGCGGGGTGCGCATGGGAGGGCCTTTCACTGCGAGGGAGGAGAACGTGGGGCGTGTGGTGGCCGCGCGGCCGGCGTCGTGGATAACGCCCCCGCGCGTCGGGGTAGGTCAGTCGGTTCTAGTCGTTCCTGAGGTTTGTCCAGCGGGTGTTTCTGACGACCCGCGGCGAGAGACGATGAGGATCGACCGCCCGTCGGGCGTGGCGGTCCCCGAGCCAGAGGAGCCGGTCACGGAACGTTGGCCAGGACCGCCCGAGCGATCGGCGTCGAGCCCTGAGTGAGTTCGAGGATCCGCCTGCGGATCCGGGGCTCGTGGAGCAGTTCCGCCAGCGTGGCGGCCACGTCCTCACGGGGGATCTCGTCGTGGGGCTGCGCGTCCATCAACTCGCGCTGGGTGGGGAAGTGCTGCACGGATCCGGTGCTCACTCCGGCCCGTGCCGCGACCACCCGAACACTCGGTGTCGTCGAGGGTTCCTCGCCCAGCATCGCCGCTGCAGCCCAGAGGATCTTGTCGCGGCTGCTGAGGCCCGCTGGCGGCCCCGTCTTCATCCGATACCTCCCATTACGCCGTATCAATCATTTGGCTACCCACGCCCCGGGCGGACGAACCGGTGGAGTTCCGTTGTCAACGAGCCGCGGGCCCCGAGGGCACGGGCGCAGGTCGCACGGCCGGCGAGTGCGGTGTTCGCGTAGGGCCGCTGCGCCGAGTGCGCATCCCGACCACCAGGGCCGTGATGACGACAACTGCGCTGGGGACGAGGACCCCGATCGTCTCGGCGCCCGCTGCGCGATCCGTCGCGAGGTTGGCGATATCGGTGCGCAGCGCAGCATCGAACACGAAGGACAGGGTGTTGTACACCGCGTGTAGCACCACTGCGATCTCGATGCCCCCGGTGCGCCAGGTGATGAGAGCGAGCCCGACGCCGAAGATCAGGTACCAGACGTTCAGCCAGATGTCGGTCGACAGGTGGACGACCGCGAAGGCGACGCTGGAGACCAGCACACCGACCGCGAGGCCCGCCCGCGCTCCGCGCGTCCAGCCGCCGGCGACGCGGAAGATGAGCCCACGGAACCCGTACTCCTCACCCGCGGCCTGGAGGGGTGTGAGCAGGAGCGTGGCGAGGAGTATCCACAGCACGTCGGTGTGGCTCCATTCGGTCTGCGGCAGCGGGACCCAGTAGTGGAACGCCATGACGGCAACCCACGCGGGGGTGATCAGAAGCAGCGCGCGCCCGAAGATGTCGAACCGGAATCGCGAGATCACCGAGTGCAGCGAGGGGCCTCTCACGCCGTAGAGCCAGCGCTGGATGAGCATGCTCCACGGGATGACCAGTGCGACGGAAACCATGCCGGCGGCGTGCATCAGGGGCGTCCACTCAGCGCGGCCGTCGGTGTCGATCGCGGCATCCACGAACGCCGCCATCAGGCTGAGAGCGACGCCGGACAGCGTCATCCCGCCGATCAGAAGCACGATCGCGAGGATGCCACGACCGATGCGACGTCTCTCCCCGGCGAGCACCCGGTGGTACTCGACATCGGGCGGAACGGTGTGCGCTTGCTTGCTCATGAGTCTTGGTCCTTTCGAGGTGGATGGGTGGAGCAGGCGTAAGAGTGGTTCGGGGTCGTGGCTTAGGCACCGGCGCCGTTGAGCAACCAGTGGTACTTCAGGCGCAGCGCGCGCTCGGTGCTGGCAAGTCCAGCCGCAAGAACCAGGGCGATGTTGAGCCAGAGCGGTAGATGCAGCGGCGACTCGAAGTGCCCGAATTGCTGTGCGAGCGGCGGAATCTGAGAGAGAGGGGCTCCAGCAGCTGCAGCACGTTCACCCCCACGCCGATGATCAGCATGCCGACCGAGATCGCGCCCACCCAGCGGTTGAGCACTGGATGATCTCGATCGAATCGAAGCCTCCTGCCGATCGCCGTCCGCGGGTGCGGGGTCAGCTGACGTGCGGCGCCGCCTTCCGGCTGAAAGTGTGCGCGCCGGATCCCGGGCGAGCTAAGAGACACCTCGAGCACGCCGCCCTCGACGGGCATGACAGCGGGCAGGGGCGACTCGGCATGGTGCCGCCCGTCGAGGTACAGATGCACCGTGCCGAGGCCGCCGGCCTGCTTGCCGGAGACGCGGACGTCGACTAGATAGGTGACTCGGCTGCCGTCTGGGCGTACGAGCGGCAGCGCGAACAGGCGTCGCCCCACGAGCAGGTGCCGCCAGCGGAAGGGCTCGATCAGACGGCCGTCTCCGGCACGGGTTCGGTTCGCACCCTTTCGGCGCCGTCGATCGCTCAGCATCAACACACTCCTTCCGAGCAACTCAGTGACCATTACGCTGTAAAGCTGTTCGTGCGGCACGCACTCGAGGCGCTGGGTTGGACGATGAGGCTCTCCAGCAGGGGGCCTGGCGGAGGGTCGGCCCGATCGAGGCAGGATGGTCTGGACGCCGTGGGGCTTGTCTGCCAGGTACTCGAGGCGGAGCGCAGGGTCTCGCCCGACGGCGCTGTGCCGGCGTCGTCTTTCGGCCCGCCGGGGTCGCGGTCCCGCCCCCGGCGAGCGGTTCGTCCTGCTGCTCGGTCATGGCTCACGACACCTCGACGACGAAGGTGAGCGTGGCCCACGCCGCGACGGTGCCAATCGTCGTCCAGATGACAATGGCGATGGCCTGCCAGAGCAGGACCCACCGGCGTGGAGTTCCGCCACTCACGAGGATCGCCGACGTGATCTGGGTCGGGATGGCGAGAGGGCCGAGGATGCTCGCGCCGGGGACGCCAAAAAGGACGAGCCATCTGTTGAAGCGCTGACGCCCCTTCGACTTCGGCTTCGTGGCCGCGGTCTCCTGGAACGACTCCCCGAGGGCGCTCGATCGCGCTCCTGCGCCTCCGCTCAACCCGACCGGGCTGGGTCGTCGATCGACGATAGCCGTCCTGGTGCGTGACGTGACCGCGACGACCAGCAGAACGCACAGAAAGTTCCCTGTGGCTGCTGCGACGGCTACGAAGATGGGATGGAGACCACCGGCTATGCCAATGACGGCCGCTCCCTCACCATCGATAAACGGGATCGCGCCCGCGAGCATGATGATGAACGGCTGGACGATCTCGGGCACTTGGGCGACGAGTTCCTGGAAGTTGCTGATGAGCTGCTCGATGGGACTCATGTCTGACCTTCACTTTTATGTGATGTGAGTGCGTCATGTGGTGGCGCGGCAGTCCTCGCCGTCGAGGGAGTCGATGAAGGTGCGCAGGGCGTCGTTGACCTCGCCGACGTGCGGCCAGAGCAGCCCGTGGGACGCCCTCGATCTCCACGTAGTGGGCATCGGGCAGTGCCTGAGAGAAGCGGCGGGCCGTCGCGTCGATGGGCAGGATCCTGTCGGCGGTGCCGTGCAGGATCAGAGCCGGTTTCCCGCTGCTACGGACGGCGTCGACATCACTACGGAAGTCCTCGATCCACGCGGAGACGACGGCGTAGGACGCCACCGGGGCGCTGGGAGACCGCCCGGTCAGCAGCTCGTAGAGCAGACAGCCCGCGGAGTACAGGTCGCTGCGGGCGTCGACGATCTCACCGCGCACTTGTTCGGGAGAGAGGTACTGGGCGGTTTTGAGGAGCGCGTGAGTCTGGGTTGCCGTGGCGCCGGCATCACCATCGACACGCGCGATGCCGAAGTCCACGACCTTGATTGCGCCGTCGGGAGTGACCATGACGTTGGCGGGCTTGATGTCGCGATGGACAACGCCTGCGCGATGGCTGAACTCGAGTGCCGACAGGACCGCTACCTGATGCTGGATCGACTTTTCCAGCGCGAGTGCGCCCTCGCGGAGGCGGGCCTGCGCGACCCAGCGCTCGAGACGGATGTCACGAGCCAGGTGAACAACGGCCATGCCGCCCCGGCCCAGGACGTCGCAGAGCACATAGCGTCCGCCAAGCACGCGATCCGTGCTCATGAGGTCTCCTCAACTTTCTCGTGGTCGGTGCGCGTACCGGGACGGGTTCGACGTCGGATGGTTCGTCTGGTCTGAAGACGCCCGCCACGGGGCTCCGGAGTCCGTCAGCCCCGGGTGCGCCGGGGTCCGGATGCCCGGTCCTGGCGACGTCATCAGGTTCGCACCGGAGGCCGAGCCCTCGCGTCGGTCACAACCACGTAGGTCTTCACGGCCTGGCGCCACCGAGAACCTCTGAGGTGGCAGGTGCTAACCCGGAACATCGCGCTTCGCATCAGGGACGACTACGGTGGCGGCTACCTACATCTGGCGCGTTGACGGGAGCAAAACCTTGGCGGATCTCGTGGGCCGGCGCTCAGAGTGTGACGCGGTCGAGAAGCTCCTCTCCCTGGCTCGGTTCGGGCGCAGCGGCTCTCTTGTTGTGCGCGGAGAAGCCGGTATCGGGAAGACCGCCCTGCTCGAGCACGCTCACCAGACGGCACTCGCCTCGGCCTTCCGGGTGGTGCCCTCGGTCGGCGCCGAGTCCGAGACGCAGTTCGCGTTCGCTGGGCTGCACCAGTTATGTGCTCCCCTGCTGGAACGCACCGGCACGCTGCCCGAGCCGCAACGGACCGCCCTCGGGGTGGCGTTCGGACTCCACGGTGGTGCCGCGCCGGACCGGTTCTTGGTCGGGCTGGCCGTCCTCAACCTGTTGGCCGAGGTCGCCGAGGAACAACCGCTGCTGTGCCTTGTCGACGACGCGCAGTGGCTGGATGAGGCATCGGCGCAGGTCCTGGCCTTCGTGGCCCGACGGGTGGGGGCCGAAAGGTTGGCCCTCGTGTTCGGGGTGCGCGACTCCGACGACGGCGACCGCCTTCCGTTCGCCGGGTTACCAGAGCTAGGTCTGGAGCGGCTCGGCGCGTCCGATGCCCGGGTGCTGCTCAACGCTGCGGTGCGCACACCGCTGGACGAGGGGGTGCGCGAACGGATCCTCGCCGAAGCGGGCGGCAACCCGTTGGCGCTGCTGGAGCTGCCCCGTAACATGCGGTCGCCATACTTGGCCGGAGGGTTCGAGCTGCCCGACGCGCTGAGCGTCCCACGCCGCTTGGAGGAGGGCTTCCGACGCCGGTCAGCCAGCCTGCCCCCGCAGACGCAGCTGCTGCTGCTGGTCGCCGCGTCCGAGCCGACAGGCGACGTGGCCCTGCTGTGGCGTGCGGCCGCGCACCTGGGCCTGGCTCGCGAGGTTGCGACACCCGCGGAGGTCACCGGGCTGCTGGAGATCGACGTCCGGGTACGGTTCCGTCACCCGCTGGTGCGGTCCGCAGTGTACCAGGCGGCCACCCTCCCGGACCGTCGCCGCGCCCACGGCGCGCTGGCCGAGGCGACCGACCCACAGGCCGACCCGGATCGCCGTGCCTGGCACCGCGCACAGGCGGTGTTCGGAGCTGACGAAGAGGTCGCTGAAGGGTTGGAGCGCTCGGCCGAGCGGGCGCGTGCCCGCGGGGGTGTGGCCGCCGCGGCCGCGTTCCTGCAGCGCGCAGCCGAGCTGTCCCCTGAGCCTGCCGCTCGCGCGAGGCGGGCACTGGATGGCGGCCACGCCAAGCACGAGTCCGGTGCGACCGAGGCTGCTCTGGCATTGCTGGCGGTCGCGGCGGCGGGGCCGCTGGACGCCCTGAAACGCGCCCGCCTCGAGCTGCTTCGCGCCCAGATCGGGTTCCACCTGACACGAGACAGCGACGTGCCGGGGAGGCTGCTGGACGCGGCCAAGATGCTCGCCCCGCTGGACACCGCACTTTCTCGCGAGACCTATCTGCACGCGCTGGATGCGGCGGTCATCAACGGCGGCGACGACGCGACGCACATCGCCGCAGCGGCCCTGGCCGCTCCTCCAGCCGAAGTACCGGCTCGGCCCGTGGACCTGCTCCTCGACGGCCTCGCGACGACCCTGACGGGGGGATACACGGCGGGAGCACCCGGGCTACGGCGCGCCATTGAAGCGATTCGCGACAGCTCGTACGCAGATACTGGGCGGGACCGTCACAGCGACCGCTGGCTGTGGCTGGCCGGCCGCAGCGCAGTAGCGATGTTCGACGACGAGCTGCTCTACCTCCTGGCCAGCCGCAACGTCCAGTTGGCTCGTGAGGCCGGCGCGCTGGCGACGCTCCCCACCGCGCTGAACCTCTTCTCGATCACATCGGTCCTGATGGGCGAGCTCGCCCGAGCCGGCGAGCTCGCCGCCGAGGCGGCTGCGATCACGCAAGCCACCGGCGGCGTGGAGCTGCGGCATGCTCGCGTCATCCTGGGTGCCTGGCGTGGCGACCAGGCCGAGACCACCGCGCTCAGCGCTAGCACCGCCCAAGACGTCGCCTATCCCGACGGGAGCACGGACGCATCCCAGGCTCAGTACGCGATGGCGGTGCTCAACAACGGGCTGGGCAACTACGCGGTGGCCCAGGAGGCCGCGGCCCAGGCGTGCACGTCGCGTGAGATTGCGATCAGCGGCTCGAGCCTCACGGAGTTCATCGAGGCTTGCGTCCGTGCGGGGCAGCCGGAGCGCGCGACCCAGGCGATGGAGTAGTTCGGCGCCCGGGCTCGCGTCAGCGGCACGCCGTGGGCACTGGGGCTGGTGGCGCACTCACAGGCGCTCATGAGCACCGGATCGTCGGCCGAGGATCAGTACCGCGCGGCGATCGAACACCTCGGGAGCAGCCGGATGCGCGGCTACCTCGCCCGCGCCCACCTCGTCTACGGCGAGTGGCTACGCCGTGAAGGACGCCGCCGAGACGCCCGAGACCAGCTCCGCACCGCCCACCAGCTCCTCACCGACATGGGCGCTGAAGCATTCGCCGCACGCGCCGCAAGCGAGCTCCGCGCCACAGGCGAGCACCCACGCGCACGAACTGCCCAGCCGACCGACGAGCTCACCACCCAAGAGCTGCACGTCGCGCGGCTGGTGGCCACCGGAGCAACCTCCCGTGAGGTCGGCACACAGCTGTTCCTCAGCCCACGGACCATCGAAGCCCACTTGCGCAACATCTTCCGCAAGCTCGGCATCACCTCACGCCGTCAGCTCAAGGAGCTGAACCTTCCCTGACCAGGCGGGCGCGGGTGTCACGAGTATCGGTGGGTTCTACCGACGCGAAGCCTCACCGCGGCTGCGAGCCTGACGAGATGCTCCAATCCACCCACGCCCTCGACTTGCCCTTCCTTGCAGGCACATCCTTCGTCCTCGAGGAAGCGACGGTCGCCATCACGCTCCAAGCGCTGCATGGCGTCACAATCGGACCGCGATGAAGGTCTTCATCCTTGGTGTCAGTGGCGCCGTGGGCAGGTTGCTCGCCGATGACCTGTCCGAGCGCGGCGACGCCGTGTCCGGCTTGGTTCGTCGGGACGAGCAAAAGTTCGAGCTCTCGAAGCGGGGCGTCCACGCATCCGTAGGTCAGCTCGCGGACATGAGCGTGGACTCCCTGGGATCGATGCTCCGTGGGGTCGATGCAGTGGTGTACACCGCGAGATCGAACGGCGGCGCCAGGGATGTCACGGCAGCGATCGACGGTGAGGGCGTCATCAGAGCTCTTGAGGCCACAACTCTGGCCGGGGTGCACCGCTTCACACTGGTGTCCGTGATGCCCGAGGCCGGGCGCGACCAGGACCTGAGCGACGACGAGGGATTCTACTTCGCGGTCAAGAAGCTCGTCGACGTCACGGTGAGCCAGAGCGACCTCGACTGGCTGATCCTCCGGCCGTCGATGCTCATTGACCGGCCGGGAATCGGCAGCGTGTCCCTCGGCCCGGCGCAGCCGCACGACGAGATCGCGCGCGAGGACGTCGCCGCCACGCTAGCAGCGCTGCTCCACGAGCCACGGATCCGGCGTCAGATCCTCGAGCTCACTCAAGGATCGACACCGATCGCCTTCGCCGTCAGCGCGAACCTCCCTTGATGACCCCACTCAGGCGTCCGAGGGATCCTGGCAACAGTTCGGCGAGCATGCTGATGCGGGTCTCCCGGGTGATCTCGTCGTCGTTGGCGACATCGTCGCAGGCGTCGAGGAAGGCCAGCAGGAAGCCCGCGTCGCCGGAGATGACGTCGGAGCTGCGCGACAGTCGCCTGCCCCAGCGGCTGTACCCGGGCTACTGGGATAACCTCGCCCGCTGCTGCGGCACCGCCGGCGTCGGAAAGCTGCTACTCGACCGCTTCCAGGCCGCCGCCGACCCCGCCCTGCTCACGTGGGCCAACATGCTCGCCGCGGACGTCCTCGCCCGCACCGCCCCCACCCCATCAGGGGTCACCTGGTCCAACACCCAGCACACCAGGACCCCGCCGGATCTGCAGCCGGCACCCGGCTTCATGCAGGGCACCCGACGGGATCGCCGGCTGCCTCGCCCGGCTCGCCGCACCCGCCACTCCGCCCGTCCTGCCCTGGCTGTGACCCGACCCCGTCGACCGCCCTGCCCGGCGGACGGTGGTGCACCGGCTCGACCGTGACGGATCGCCGAGCGCGCGGATGCGCGACTAGTGTTCACCGCCAAGTCATCAACGGGATCTTGTAAAAGCTGCGCACGGGTACGCCGTGGCGTGATCTCCCGGAACCGTTCCCCTGTCTGTCAGGCTGAGATGAGGCAGCCGTTCCCGGAGCGTTAGGCTTGCCGGGAGACAGGAAGAGGATCATCGTGACACTACCCAGCACCCCGGGTGATCAGGGCGGACGACCGAAGCGGCGATCCTTCACCGCGGAGTACAAACTACGCATCGTGGCGGAGTATGAGGCGGCGAAAGCGTCTGGTGAGGGCGCGGCGATCCTGCGTCGGGAGGGCCTGTACCACTCCCACATCCTGGAGTGGCGCGCCGCCCGCGACGCCGGCGCGTTGACCGCGCTGGGCACCCGCAAGAGCCCGGTGAGTGAGAGCCGGCGCCGTAGCGGGGAGGCGACCGAGGTAGAGCGGCTGCGGCGGCGCAATGAGCGCCTGGAAGCGGATTTGGCGCGGACGAAGACCGCCCTGGAGATCATGGGAAAAGCGCACGCGCTCTTGGAGACGCTGTCCGAGAGCGCGGACAGCACGGCGCC
>NZ_JBHSBN010000050.1:0-18067 GCF_042650605.1 Micromonospora zhanjiangensis
TCCCGGCGAGCCTCGACCGCCAGCCGCGTCGCACGCTCACGCAACTCATCGTTGTACTTCTTCGGTGCCGGCATCGCTGCTGTTCCTCCCAGGTTTCGATATCTCCATCAAACCCGGTGCGGGACACGGTGCCACTCCACCTCCGGGCCGCGCTCGGTCGGACCGCCGACGACGATTGCCACCGCCAAGACCAGGAGCAGCAGCGTGCCCGCGTGCTGCACAACCGGTGCGGCGTCGAGAGTCACCGCGGCCATGACAGCCACCATCGCACCCGCAAGCATTCGGGCTCTGCGGGAAGCGCCCGCCCGCGGCACGACGCAGCAGCAGGCTGACACCGCGGCCGACCCGAGCATGATCACCTCGATTATCAGGACGTCATCGCGGTGCGACGCCGGGGCGTGACCATTGCGCGGTGGGGCGGCCGTTGAGACGCCACGGGTGCCCGGTGACCCGCGGCCAGCCTTCAGGCGAGTTTTCCCAGTTCTCTTGCCGGCCGTACACCGTGAGGTCCAGGGCGTGGTAGGTGGTCATCAACGCCTCCACGCCCCGCCCGGTGGTCCAGTAGGTCTCGTAGACCTCGTCGCCGTCGCGCAGGTAGCACGCGATGAACCCGAAGCCGCGACCGTCGGCCAGAGCCGGGTCGGAGTCTTTCGCTGAATACCAGGGGAACCTGTAGCCCATGAACTCCGCGAATGGGGCACTTTCGTCGTAGGGACCCTGGCAGAACACGGCGTAGGTGACGTCCCGAGCGTGCAGGTAGTCCAGCATCTGCATGTGACAGGTCGAGAAGGTGCACCCCTCACACTGATGCTCGTACGGCTTGCCGTCGTGCCACATGTGGAAGTAGGCGATGAGCATCCGGCGGCCCTCGAACACCTCCACCAGCGGGGTGTCCCCGCCAGGGCCCCGCACCGTCACCGTCGGCATCAAGGTCATCGGCAGCTGACGACGAGCGGCTGCGATCGCGTCTCCTTCGCCTGTATGGGCCTTCTCCCGGACCAGCAGTTCGTTGCGCTCACGCAGCCATGTCTCCCGGTCGACGATCGGGGGCGCGGCGGCGCTGGACGCGGGGGTTGCCGTCATGGCTATCTCCTTCGTGGAGTGGGGATCGGTCACAGGTACAGACGACCGAGTCGGCGATCGTCATCGGTGACCGATGACGGATGGGGTCCGCGGTCGTCAGTACGGTTGTGAGGAGCAGCCAGCCCCCGGGGAGATCACATGTCCGACTCGCCTGACGAGCAGGGGGTCTGGCTGCAGCGCGCCTTCGACGAGCACCGGCGTGAGCTACACGTGCACTGCTACCGCCTCGCCGGGAACGTCACCGACGCGGACGACCTGGTGCAGGAGACCTTCCTGCGTGCCTGGCGGGCTCGCGACCGCTTCGAGGGTCGCGCGTCGGCGCGCACCTGGTTCTACCGGATCGCCACAAACGTCTTCCTCGACAGCCGCAAGGCGGCCGGTCACCGGACGGTACCGTACGGTGACCCGCTGGAGTGGTCCACCGAGCTCGGTCCCTATCCCGACGCCCTGCTGGCCGACGATCCGCAGACCGGTCTCGCCGCCCGGGAAACCGTCGAGCTGGCCGTGATCGCAGCGCTCATGTACCTGCCGCCGCGGCAGCGGGCGGCCTTCGTGCTGCGCGACGTCCACGGCTGGACGCCGCAGGAGATCGCCGCCGCGCTCGACACCGCCGTAGCGGCCGTCAACAGCCTCCTCCAGCGGGCCCGCCACACCCTCCGACGGCAAGCGCCGTCGGACCCGAAGGACTGGCGCCGCCCGCAGCTCACCTGTGAGGACGAAGAGATCCTGCGTCGCTACGCCAAGGCGAAGGACCCAGAGACGATCCGGGCACTGCTCGCCGAGGATGTACGGATCACGATGCCGCCCGAGCCGCCGGTCGTCGGGATCGACGCGGCTGCGGAGTTCCTCGGCCGGCCGCTCGACTGGCGTACGTTCCCCACCTCGGCCAACGGGCGCCCGGCATTGATCAACTATCTCCGCCGGCCCGGCAGCCCGCACTATGAGGCGTTGGTCGTCGACGTACTCCGGATCGAGAACGGGAAGATCGTGGAGAGCAACGCCTTCATCGGTGCCCGTCACATCGCCGCCTTCAGCATGCCCGCCACACTCGAGCCCTAGACAAGTGGGTCTCACGTTAAGTGATCGAGTCTGCACTGGTAGTGGGATTGCCGGGCTCGGACTTGGGATGTTCGTCGCCAGGTGGACCAGTGCGGGGTGTGCGCTGGGGGTAGTGGAGGGCGAGGACGAAGGCGTTGAGGAGTCGGCGGATCTCGGCGACGGTCAACGCGATGATCTCCGGGTCGGGGTCGGGCTGCTGCGCGGTGGTGGCGGCGAGGATGGTCAGGACGGCCAAGGCGAGCATGGCCAGGGTGATGAACCGGTGCCAGCCGGTCCAGCCCGCGGGCCTGGTAGTGGTGGAGGCCGACCTGGCCTTTACCGGTCTGGAACAACTCCTCGATGCTCCGGCGGGCCCTTCCACGAACTGCCCGGCCGTCCCACGTGGCTTCGCCCACACGAACCCGGTCCGCGACACGCGTCACCGCTTCGTCCAGGATGACCCGCCAACGGGCGCGGTCTACGCTGTGGCCCACGGCCACCGCACGATCTTCGATTGTCCTCACAAACCATCGATGATCAACGCGGTGGCCGTCGTCATGCCGACGCCACGCCCAATGCCGAAACCAAGTGACGTTGGAGTACTAATCGCCGTGGAAGGCGCGTTCGTACTCGCCGATGATCACCGCGTCGAACAGCCGGCCCGGTGCGCTGATGGCGGTCAGTAGTGTGGCGGCTTGCGGACGTGCGTGCCAGGGCAGACGGCGGGAGCAGCCGATGTCGAAGTACTCGGCCACGATGTCGCCTTGGTCGGCGGTGGTGTGGTTCGCCGAGTCGAGTTGCCAGGCCCGCGATGAGGTCGCGTCCTGGCATTCGGCGGTGGAGATCCGTCCGCAGAAGGCGAACCGTAGGAGGCCGGCGACGGGTGGTGGCCGGTGTCCGCGGGCTCTGGGCTGGTGTGGTGTGCAGCCATCCGGCCAGGAGATCGGGTTGGTTGACGCTCGTCGTACCGCCCATGGAGATCACCTCGATGCGATACCTCACCCTGCCCAACGAACCGGAAAGGTATCGATGACGTGGCTTGACCAACCAGGGTTGGGAACAGCAACCGCTCCATGAACGCGGGGGTGGCTCATGCAGACTTTCGCCGTTGCGGCATCCACCGGCCACCTCCCCGGTCAGCGTGCGGCAACGGCGCGGTCCCAACCAGTCGCCCCGGATGCCGGTGCCCACGGTCATCGGATCCGTACGCCCAGGCCCGACAGGTCCTCGGTCCCAACGGGTGGCGACAGAATCGGGCGGCGGCGGGCGGCAGCGACGCCCACCCGGCTCCACCGACCGCAGGCCAGCACCCCGGCAGCTACGCGCGCGGATCACCCGGCTGCTGTGGATGGACCCGGCGGAGGTAGCGACCGGCGCGCTTGAGCGCGGCACGCTCCGCGCCTCCCCGAACATCCGCACCAGCTCCAGTTCGACGGCGTGCCCCGAAGGGAGCAGTCGACGCCGCGCTGAGGCCCCTCCCGCCACACGGTTGCGCAGTCGTTGTAGTCCTGCTGGATTAATAGACATCAGTCTATCATGGGACGGCCAGCTCAGCAGTTCCAACGTCGTTGTGGACCAGTTCAGCTACAACTCCCGCTGACGGTTGAAGGAGGTGACAGCACAGGCGGCGGCTCGCCGGGGGCCGTGTGGCAGCGGGACAGCGGTTCGGATCCATCGAGAGATCGGAGTTCGCCACCTTGGACAGCGGAGACCTTCAAATGGTGAAGACCAGTGCTGCGCCCTCGCGGGCGAGGGGGCACGGCAGAGGCGCCAGGAGTCCAGGGCGCAGGTTTCTGGCGCTCGGGCTGGCGTGGGCTGTGGCGGTGGGCGGGCTCGGCGCGTTCGCGCGGCCGACTTCGGCGTCCGCCGAGGGCACGCCGGCGTACAAGAACACCTCGCTGCCATTCAGTGTCCGTGCGGCGGACCTGGTCTCGCGGATGACGCTGGAGGAGAAGTACGACCAGCTCATAGCGATGCAGCCGCATGCGACCTGGCGTGCGAAGCCGAAGGCGATCGACCGGCTCGGCGTGAGGTCGTACGGGTATTGGGGGGAAGCCAATCACGGGATCTATTTCCCGACCATCCCCGGAAACGGCAACTACACACAGTATCCGCAGAGCACCTCGATCGCATCGACGTGGAATCCAGCCCTCACCCAGGAGATCGCCGGCGGTATCGCTGACGAGGCCCGCGTGACCTACAACACGTCCTGTCCGCCCGGTGTGGCGAATCCCAACCCCGTCGGTGGCGCCTGTCACGGCTTGACCTATTGGTCGCCGAACCAGAACCTCAACCGCGATCCCCGGTGGGGGCGGGCGGACGAGTCCTACACCGAGGATCCCTTCCTGTCAGGCCAGGTGGCCGGCGCCTTCGTGACGGGTTTGCAGGGCGACACCTCGTCGCGTCCCGACACGGTGCCCACCGGGGCGCACGACTACGTTCAGGCGGTCGCCACGCCGAAGCATTACCTGGCGAACAACTCCGAGGCGAACCGCGACTTTGGCACGTCGAACTTCACCGAGCGTTCGATGCACGAGTACTTCCTACCCCCCTTCGGGGCCTCGGCCGGCAAGGCGGGCGCGCGGTCGCTGATGGCCGCCTACAACGCCCTCTCGGTGAAGGAGAACTACACGACGGACTACCCGTCCGCCTCGAGCTACCCGACCCTGTGGAGCCCGCGCGACAATGCCACCCCCGGCGGTACGCCCGGGACGCCGGCCGCCGCGAGCCGGTACTCCCTCGAGACCATGCTGCGCCGGTCGTACGGCTTCGACGGTTACGTCGTCTCCGACTGCGATGCGATCACCCGCGTGTACGGAACCGGGACGCAAGGACACTCCTGGCAGCCCGTTCAACTCGGCGGTCAGACGCAGATCAGCAAGACCCTCGGCAACGCCTGGGCGCTCAAGGCCGGCACCGACCTTGACTGCTCGGGCGGTGACTATCCCACGGCGACCGGACTCCCGGCGGCGCAGAGCCAAGGCTTTGTCAGCGAGGCCGACATCGACATCGCGCTCGTCCGCGCCTTCACCGCGCGGTTCCAGCTGGGCGAGTTCGATCCCGTCGCCTCCGTTCCATGGAACAGTGAGTCCTACTCGCTGTCGGCGGCCGGCGATCCTGATGTCAAGCTGGCTTCGCCGGCGCACCGCGCGGTCGCGCACGAATCTGCCCTCGAAGCGCCCGTGCTGCTGAAGAACGCAGGCAGAACGCTTCCGTTCGCGGGCGCGGCGACCGGCAAGACAGTCGCCCTGGGGCACGTGGACTCCCTCAACGCGTTTCAGTCCGGCTCCTACTCCGGGCCCACAGCTGTGAACACCACCTTCGCCCAGGCGCTGGCTGAGCGGACAGGGTCGTCCCCCTCGGCCGTGACCGCGGGCTCCAACACGCCGTTCCTGTCCGGCCACCTCGCGGAGTTCCCCAACGTCCTTGACGCCAACGGCACCGCGATCACCACCTCTGTGTGCGCCAGCAGCCCCTGCGATCCCGTAGCGGACGCGGCGACTGCCGAGTACCAGATCTCGCAGGCGGACAACGTCGTGGTGGTCGTCGGTCACCGGAACAACGACGGCGGCGAGGGCACGGACCGCTCCACGGTCGTCCTGCCCCGCAAGCAGGCCGAGCTGATCCGGGACTCGATCGCCCCGCTCGCCCGGAAGTACGGCAAGAAGATCGTGGTGTGGATCCAGGCCAAGACCATGGTCGACGTCAGCGCGTTCAAGGACCTGCCGAGCGTGGGGGCGATCGTCTGGTCGTCCTTCAACGGCATGTACCAGGGCAAGGCGATGGCCGAGCTGCTGTTCAACGACGCGGTGACGCTCGAGGACGGGCGTGCCGCGGTGGCCAACTTCTCCGGCAAGCTGCCGCTGACCTGGTACTCCGACGTTGACGCACAACTCGGGCCGGCGGCCGCTCCGGACCGCGCGATCGAGGACTACCGGATGACCAAGGCGGAAGGCGCCAGGTGCGGCCGGACGTACCTCTACTACCAGGTCGGTCCCGATTGCGCGGCTCCCCACTATGTGTTCGGTCAAGGTCTGTCGTACTCGCCGTTCGTCTACGGCGCCCCGAGACTGTCCTCCTCGAACATCACTCCCGACGATTCGGTGACGGTCTCGGTGCCCGTGTCGAACCGGGTCGCCAACAACCCGGGCAAGGCTGTCGTGGAGGTCTACGCCAGAGCTCCGAAGGGAGCCGATGGGAACCAGCGCCCGCTCAAGCAGTTGAAGGGTTTCGTCAAGAGCGGCGTGATCGCTGGGACTTCCCAGACGGTAAAGGTCACCATTGGCGCCGGTGACCTGTGGTTCTGGGACGACGTAAAGCACAGAAAGGTGTTCCCCACGGGCAAGTGGACCATCCTGGCTGGCCCGAGCTCGGCCGACGCGGACCTGAAGTCGGTGAGCCTGCGGGTGACCGGACACCGCACGGCCGGCGTCGAGGTGGTCTCGGCCCAGCCGGACGCCACCGAGCTGAGCCTGGACACCCCCGACAACCGGATCAACGCCCAACTGTCGGTCACCAAACACGACATGACGTTCTGGAATCTGTCCGATCGGGCGCTCAGGGTGACGTACGCCTCCTCCAACCCGGCGGTCGCGACCGTCGACGCCAGCGGCTCGGTCAGGCCCGTGTCCACCGGCGCCGTCCTGATCACCGCCAACGCCACCGCCGACGGGGAGAGCAAGTCGACCACGTTCCCGGTCGTGGTGACCTCCGGCGCACCGGACGCCACCGGCTCGGCGTTCCCGAACGCTTATACGTCGCGGGTCGACTTCGGTGACCGGGAAGTTGCGCTCGACCAGGCGTCCTTGGGGACAAAGCTGTCCGCGAGTGTGTTCCCGGCCAACCCGACAACGACGTACAGCTACCAGATCGCCCCGATGGACACCAACACCGCCGGAGCGAGCGTCACTTCGGCGGGAGTCCTGACCGCAGCCAGGACCGGGCACGTACGGGTCACTGTCACAGCAATCGGTGCCGGCGTGCAGACGTCGGAATCGGCCCTGGTCACGATCACATCCAGGTGCCGGTTCGGCGGGGTGGCGCCACCGATGGTCGGTGAGAGCTCGCCCCGGGTGCCTACGAGGTGCAGATCGGCTGCGGCAACGGGTCCATTCACGCCATCGCCCTGACCATCAGCTGATCTCGCGTCACGCGGCCCGCCGCAAACGATCCTCCCGCGGTGGCCAACTCGACCTGGGCGAGGCTGCATCGACTCGGGCGAGGCGGCGCGGGCGTTGACGGTCGGTGCCGGCTGACCGTGCATGTCACGGATGCGACCGACGTGCCACGGGGCGTTCCGTTGGCCGTCGTCGAGGAGGTCACGCAGCGTTCGCCGGGATTCGACTCCGGGCAGGAGTCGAGCTGGCGGTATCACTGCGGAAATGGTGCCGCGTTTTTCGGTCCGGCCGGATAGGAGGAGCTGCGCGTTCACCCGGACGCGCTGGAGATGATCCGGGAGGAGCTGTGCGGGCTCGGACGGCCGGCGGATCAGGCCGACGAGATGCTGCGGCAGATGGACCGGACCGGGGAGCCAGCGGTGTACCTGTTTCGGTGCCTGCACTGCGGCGGGCAACTGGCATTCTCGGATATCGGATGATCGGCTGCGACTTTGTGCTCCACGCCCCTCCCGGGCGGATCACCGGTAGGGCTACCGGGAATTTCTGGGGCCCTTTGCGCCCGCTCGAACGAGGTGATTTCACTGCGGGCCGTGGGCGGGGCGTTCGGAGGCCGGAGCGCCGACAAGCCTGTCGCAGTCCAGGCTGGTCCCTACCGACGACAGTCGATCGTGAGGTCGTTCAACGTGCACGCCGAGGTGGGGTTGCGGTATTGATCACCCCTCGGACACCAGTTCTCCGCATCGGTGCGCAGTTTCCCGTACCGGTGTTCAAGGGGCTTTGAACACCTCACTCTTCACTCATCTTCGTCGATGCCTGCTGGTGGTGCTGAGGCGAGGGGGTCGTGGTGACCGCGGTGCCCTCGTGCGGCGGGATCGCATTCCGCCACCCGTGCCGGCAGCGCGGTCATCGCCGGCCATTCGGTGGGCGGGCCGATCCTCATCAACGCGCTCGCCGAGCGGCCACCGGGGCCGGAGCTCCGGGCGATCGTGCTGGTCGCCGCTCCGTTCGTCGGTGCGGGCGGCTGGCCCGGCGACGAGTTCGAGCTGCCACACGACCTCGGCGCGAGGCTGCCGCAAGGCGTGCCGGTGCATGTGTTCCATGGACTCCAGGACGAGACTGCCCCACCGTCGCATGCTGACCTGTACGCCCGCGCCATTCCGAGGCACAGCTGCACCGGCTGCCCGGGCGCGATCACCAGCTGCACAATGACCTGAGCGCGGTGGCGAAGACGATAGTTCCTGACGACCGCGGACCCGTCACCCAGGGTTAGCGAAGTTTCCGCGCCCTCGATAGGTGCCGCGTCGAGCTGCTTCCAGCCGAGCAGCCGGCGGCCACCGAGGCGCAGATGCGGCTCCTTCAAGTGGCACACGCTCCGCTGCTGCACCGGAGGGCTGTAGTCGGGCTTGACACGCACGGAACGCGGCGCTGACCGGGGATGCAGAAAAGTGCAGTAGAACTGGGTGGCTGGGTGCAGCGCGTAGAGCCGCCCTGGCCGGCATCGTCGAGGCGTGATCGATGAGCGAACGACGACGCCGTCTCAGGCGTACGAGGAATCCCGACCAGATGCGGCGCACCCCCGGATGCCGTTGGTGGTGCTCTGGTTCTACCTGGTGGCCTGTGTGGCCGCGGGGCTGTTCGGGCTGGTGCAGCCCGCTCTGGCGATCGATCCGGTGATCATCCAATTCAACCAGTTCGGTCCCGCTGTGGGTGTGCTGGCGGTGTTGCTGGCCTGGCGGGGTTGGCGACCTCCGCTGGCCGCCGGGTTCGGCCTGTCCCGCCAGGTCCTGATCCGGCTGGTCGTTCTCGTCGTGCTGGTGGGGGTGATCTTCGCTGTGTTTGTGGGCATCACCGAGCTGGCCGGTGTGTCGCGGCACGGCATCCGCCCTGGGCAACTGCCGTACCCGTTCTGGCTGATTCTGGCCGCGCAAACGATCGGCGCCTGCGGCGAGGAGTTCGGCTGGCGGTGTTTCCTCCAGCCGTACCTGCGGGCCCGCTTCGGGGTGGTCTTCTCGGGCACCCTCGTCGGGTTGCTCTGGGGAGTGTGGCACGTCCAGGTCTTTAGCCGGGGGCTGGTGTTCGCCGCCGGTTTCCTGGCCATGGCGGTCGCGCTCTCGATCATGCTCGCCGTGCTGCAGGAGCGGTCCCGCCACGGAGTTTTGATCATCGCGGGTGGCTTCCATATGCTGGTCAACATCGGCATGCTGCTGTTGGCCGGAGACGCCGACGGCGATGCCGTCCAGTTGTCTCTCACGGCGGCGTGCGTGCTCACCGCGTGCGGCGTGCTTCTCGTCGCCGCGCAGCGTGGCATCGCACTCACCAGAGTCGTGAGAGGAAACCGGGCGTGAACGACATCCCTGCCTCCGAACGCGCTGGCTGGCCGGCCCGGCTCGCGGCTCCCGGACGCGGCCTCCTGCTGCTTGGCCTGGCACTGGCCGAGGCCGTCGTGGCCTGCGTGGTCGCGGTCACGGCCACGCTGATCCCGCTCGGCATCGGGCTGTATCTCTTCCCGCCCTCGGTGGGCTGGCTGTCCGGCCTGGCCGAACGCGCCCGCGGGTATGCCAGGCGGTGGTCCGCGGTGACCGTGGCCCGCCCCGAGCCGGCCCGGCCGGCCGTGCCCGCCGGGCTGCCGGGGCGGGCCCGCTGGTGCTGGCGAACCCTCACCGACCGGGAGTTCTGGTACGAGTACCGCTGGTCACTGATCGACCCGATCGTCGGGGCGTTCGTCGCCGGCATCCCGTTCTCGCTCGTCGTCTACGGCGTCTTCGGTGCGCTGGTGCAGCCGTTCGTCTGGCAGCCGATCGACCGTGCCGGCGGCAGCAACTGGTACACGTTCGTCCACGTCAACACCGGGACCCGGGCGCTGCTGGCGGTGCCGATCGCCGTGGCGGTCACCGTGCTCGGGCTGTGGTGCGGACCGTGGCTGCTGCGGGTGCACGCCCGGCTGACCCGGACGTTGCTCACCCTGAGCCGGACCGAGGAGCTGACCCGCCGGGTCGAACAGTTGGCCGGGACCCGGGCCGCAGCCGTGGACAGCTCGGCCGCCGAGCTGCGCCGTATCGAGCGGGACCTGCACGACGGCGCGCAGGCCCGGCTGGTCGCGATGGGGATGAGCCTGAGTAACGCCGAGCGGCTGATCGAGCGCGACCCCGAGACGGCGCGTGCCCTGGTCGCGGAGGTGCGCCAGAGCTCGTCGAAGGCGTTGCAGGAACTTCGTGACCTGGTCCGGGGCATCCATCCGCCGGTGCTCGCCGACCGTGGTCTTCCTGACGCGGTGCGGGCGCTCGCCCTCGACAGTCCGCTGGATGTTCAGGTCGACGCCCGACTGGCACACCGGCTGCCGCCGCCGCTGGAGTCGGCGGTCTACTTCGCCCTGAACGAGCTGCTGGCCAACACGGCCAAGCACGCCGGAGCGGACCGGGTCGACGTCGCCATCGCACTGGACGAGGGACTGCTGCGCGTCCGGGTACGCGACGACGGGTGCGGTGGCGCGGACCCGTCCCGAGGCAGCGGGCTGCGTGGGGTGCAACGCCGGCTGGCGGCCTTCGACGGGACGCTGCGGGTGCACAGCCCGGCCGGCGGCCCGACCGTGATCGAGTTGGAGATCCCGTGCGGGTCGTGATCGCGGAGGATCTGTTTCTGCTGCGGGACGGACTGGCCCGGCTGCTGCGCGAGCACGGGTTTGCGGTCGACGCGGTGGACAATGGCCCCGAGCTTCTTGACCTGCTGCTCGACGATCCTCCCGGCGTGGCGGTCGTCGACGTCCGGCTGCCGCCCTCGTTCACCGACGAAGGGCTACGCGCGGCGCTCGCCGCCCGCCGACGCCACCCTGGCCTGCCGATCCTGCTCCTGTCGCAGTACGTCGAGCAGCTTTACGCCCGCGAACTGCTCGACGACGGCGCCGGCGCGATCGGGTACCTCCTCAAAGACCGGGTCTTCGACGCCGACCAGTTCCTCGACGCGGTCCGGCGGGTGGCCGGTGGCGGAACCGTACTCGACCCTGAGGTCATCACCCGGCTGCTGCGCCGCAACGACGCCAGAGGAACCGTCAGCGCCCTGACCGAGCGGGAACGTGACGTGCTCCAGCTGATGGCCGAGGGCCGCTCGAACTCGGCGATCGCCGCTGCGCTGCACGTCAGCGACAGCGCGGTCACCAAGCACATCGCGAGCATCTTCGGCAAGCTCGACCTGGCACCGTCTACCGACGACAACCGCCGGGTGCTCGCCGTGCTTGCATACCTCAATCAGTGACCGGCCAGCAGTTGCCGTGGGTGGCTGCCCAGGGCATCTCCACCCACTGGCTACGCCACACCACCCTCACCTGGGTCGAGCGGCACTTCGGCTACGGCATTGCCCGCGCCTACGCCGGCCACACCGACTCCACCGGGCCGACCACCACCACCTGCATCAAGGCCGATCTCCAGGCTGTGGCGGCCGCGTTAGCCGCCATGACTGGCCGACCACACCCGCTCGCCGCCGCCGCGGACCGCGCCTCCGAGCCGTGACGGCCACCGGAAACTGCCGGCTACGGCCGGCCGGAGTCGAACGGGTCAGGCCGGTTGGAGGAACTCCAGCAGTTGGCTCGTGAGTTCGGCGGGGCGTTCCTCGAAGATCCAATGGCCACAGTCCTCGATGACGCCGCCGCTCACGTTGGAGGCGTAATGGGCAGCCTGTTGGGGTACGGCGTCCCCTAGGCTGGCGCGGGCGCCGAGGGCGAGCACCGGCATGGCGAGTTTCGTCTTGGCGTACTCGGCGTTGTCGGCGACGTCCTGTGGAAGGGCGCGGAAATACTCGAAGCTCGCCCGCAGGTGGGCATCGTCCTGAAGGTACCGGGCGTACTCCGCGACCTCGTCCGCGCCGATGCCGGTCTTCTGCACCTCCATCGAGTCGGTGAACCGATCCACCCAGAGTTCCTCCCGGCCGGCCACGATCTGCTCCGGAAGGCCGTTCGGGAGGCTGAAGAACCCGAAGTTCCACAGGCCCGGCCCGCTCGGTGTGAGCGACGGAGCCTGATACAGGCCCTGGTCGGGGATGGGCGCCTCGGTGAGGACGAGCTTGCTCACCTGATCGTCATGGGCGGCGGCGTACGCGTAGGCAACCATGGTGCCGATGTCGTGGCCAACCAGGCAGATATCCTGTTCGAGCCCGAGTTGGGCGAGTAAGTCGTGTACGTCCCGGGCGAGGGTCTTCTTGTCGTATCCGCTTGCCGGGGCGTCGCTACCGCCAGCGCCGCGCAGGTCGGGCGCGATGACGGTGTACCGCTTGGCAAGCTCCGGCAGAACCTTGCGCCACATGAACCACGTCTGCGGATAGCCATGCAGCAGGACCAATGTCCCACCCTGACCACCCCGTACGTAATTGATCGTGATTTGACCGACCCGCGCCGTCTGTTCCGTGAATCCGGGTGGGATCCGTGCGCCGTCCATTCATCCCCCTCGCAGTCGTCAGTCCGTTTCGCGTACCCAACACCACGGTCGGGATACCCGAGTCGCCTCGGCTAGCGGAGCGGCCGGAAACCGGCACGAAGCTCTTCGGTGAGGAGTTGCGGTTGTTCCCAGGCCGCGAAGTGCCCGCCTCGGTCGAGCCGGTTGTAGTGGATGAGGTTGGGGTACGCCCGCTCCGCCCAGCTGCGCGGCGCTTGATAGAGCTCGTCTGGGAAGACGCTCACGGCGGTTGGCACGGAGACGCCCTTCGCGGACAGGAAGGACAGCTTGTTCTCCGCGTAGAGACGGGCCGCGGAAACCCCTGTGTTCGTCAGCCAGTAGAGGGTGATGTTGTCGAGGATGTCGTCTCGCGTGAGACCGCCGGGTTGGCCGGCGAAGGCCCGGCAGATCAGTTCCAGGCTGGCTGCGTCATGGTCCAGCATGAAGCTCGCCAATGCGATGGGCGAGTCCGCGAGTCCAGTCAGCGTCTCGGGGCGCGTCCCCATCACGAGGGCATAGGCTCCGTGCTTCCAGAAGAAGTCGAGCTGCCCGCAGGCGCGCTTCTCCTCTTGCGAGAGGTTGGCGGGCAGCTTGCTGAGTGCCTTGTTTATTCCGGTGATGTCGGACTGAATCAGTGCATCGATGTCGGGGGGAACCGTACCGGGCATGTTGGTGTGAATGCCGAGCAGGTCCGGGGGTGCCTGCAGACCGATGAGGTCGGTGATGAGCGCGCCCCAGTCGCCGCCTTGGGCGACGAAGCGGTTGTAGCCGAGGCGTTTCATCAGTTCGATCCAGGCGCGGGCGATGTGCTCCGGGCCCCAGCCTGGCGTGGTCGGCTTGCCGGAGAACCCGTAGCCGGGCAGGGACGGGATCACCAGATGGAAGGCGTCCGACGCGCTCGCGCCGTGTGCCGTGGGATCGGTGAGCGGGCCGATGATCTTCAGCTGCTCGATGATCGAGCCGGGCCAGCCGTGTGTGACGATGAGCGGCAGGGCGTCTTCGTGTTTCGATCGGACGTGGATGAAGTGGATGTCGAGCCCGTCGATCTCGGTGATGAAGTTTGGTAGTGCATTCAGCCTCGCCTCGACTTTGCGCCAGTCGTATTCCTTCTCCCAATAGCGGGCGAGTGCTTGGCTTGTTTCGAGCGGTACGCCCTGCGACTGATCATCGACGGTCTGCCTCTCGGGCCAGCGCGTGGCCCTGATGCGCGTGCGTAGCGCCTCGAGTTCCGCCTCGGGGACCTCGATCGTGAACGGCCGGACACCTGCGATGCCTACCCGTTCTTCGGTCTTGACAGCCACATGGGCCTCCGCTCCTCGCCAGGGCATCCGCATACCACCTCGATCGGGGCCTACACCTGGTTGTCGCATGAGTTCGGCGAGCCGAGCCGAGACGGGTGGGGTACCGGATTTGTCCGGGAGCCCGACGGGGGAGCCCGACGGGGGGGGGGGGGGGGGGGGGGGGGGGGGGGGGGGGGGGGGGGGGGGGGGGGGGGGGGGGGGGGGGGGGGGGGGGGGGGATCGGGTGCCTGTGCCGTCGAGCGCTGCGGCAATGCCGGCCTGGTGCTCGTTTCCTGCCGCAACGATTCGGGACGTGGGCCCGGGGTCGGGTGTCGACCACGAGACGCTGCGCAACTCGGTGGCTCAGCCGCGGCAGGAACCGGTGCAGCAGGGCGGGTCTCGGCATGGTGGCACGATCCGTTAGGTAATGATTACCTGGTAGTGGCGGCGTGGGGGTGGGCGATTGGCCGGAGGTGGCAGGTTGACCCGGCTGTCCCGTACCGTCGGTCTACTGGGGCTACGCTACCCCGGCGGGCCGGAGCTGAACGAAGAGCGGCACGCCACCTGGCTTGAACTCTTCTTCGATCTGGTATTCGTCCTGGCCCTGCTGGGCGTGACCGCACGGTTGGACGTCCGGGCGTCGCCGAGTGTGCAAGAACTCGCCGTTGCCATCGTGCTTTACGTGCTCATCCAGTGGTCATGGATCGGCCAGTCCTTCTACGACACCCGCTACGACCCGGACGACACTCTGCACCGACTGCTCGTGCTGGCCGCGATGGTTGGTGCTGGCGCCATTACCCTCGGTGTGCCGCAGGCCCCGTCCGGCCTGCTGCTGCCGGTCGGGTACTTGATCGTGCGTGGCTGTCTGCTCCTGATGTACCTGCGGGTCGTCGCAGCCGACCGGTCCGCCTGGGATCTGGTCGCCGTCTATCTCACCGGATACGGTACCGGGTGGTTGCTCTGGGCTGGGTCACTGGCCATCTCCCCGCCCGTACGACCGGCAGTGTGGATCACCGCCCTGGCTATCGAGTTGTTCACCCCGTGGCTCGGCCGCCGCTGGCTGCGCCGCCATCCCGTTCACAGCACTCACCTGCCTGAACGGCTGGGGCAGTTCACAATCATTCTGCTCGGCGCCACGCTGACCAACCTGCGTAACGCGGTACCCACCGCCCACCCGCCCGCCCGGGTGCTGGCCGCCGCCTTGGCGGCCTTCCTCCTGCCAGCCAGCATCTGGTGGATCTACACCACCTACCTGAACAGCAAGCTCGCCATGCCGCGGTTGGGCAGCGGTCAGGGCTACGCCTATCTCCACTCACCCGCTGGCGCGGCCGTGCTCTTCCTAGGATGGGCGCTGGGCGTTGTGGTGTACGCGATCGGGCAGTCGCGTCAGATGCCGCTCAACGCGCGACTCGTGCTGGGCGGGTCGATCGTCACGTGGATGCTGTCCGGGTTGGGTCTGCACCGCTTCGCTCTCGGCCGCATGCCCCGCCCCCGGTTCATCGTTGGCCTGGCGGGAATCACGCTGGCCGTCGTGGTGACGCTGGTGGTCACCGAACCCGGCCTGCTGCTCGGGCTCACCTCGGCGATTCTCGTCGGGTACGCCATCGTGGTCAGCCCGCAGATCGTCAAGGCCACTAAAGCTTATCGATGAGATTTCCTGCGGTATCGGTGGCCGCCCGCCCGAACGAGTGCCCGCTCAGCCCTGTCGACCCATCGCGCCCAAGGGGCCTAAAGGCCCTCCGTGCAGCTCACCGGGGCGTCGATCTTGATCTTGTTGTGCCTTGGCCGCGGGGGGACCCTGGATCCGCCGACGTGATCTGACTCCGGTATGGCCGGATATCTTGTCTTCCAATATATTGGGTGGATGAGTTCTCGGGCGATGACGGAACCGGCCTTCTTCATCCTCACCGCGCTGCTTGACGCTCCGCGCCATGGCTACGGGATCGTCGCGGAGGTGGCAGAACTGTCGCGGGGGCGGGTGCAGCTGAAGATCGGCTCCCTGTACGGGGCCTTGGACCGGCTCGTCGGTGATGGCCTGGTCGAACTGGACCGCGAGGAGGCACGGCAGGGACGGTTACGCCGGTACTACCGGTTGACCGAGCAGGGCCGCGACGCCCTCGATGCAGAGGCTCAACGGCTGGCTGCCAACGCGCGCCTCGCCTCGGCCCGGTTGCGCGACCAGCGGAACCCGATCACAGGGGCGGCGTCGCTGTGAGCCGGCTGGAGGAGCGCTACCGCTTCATTCTGCGGCTGCTGCCCGTCGCCTACCGGCAGGAATGGGAGGACGACATGGTCGCCGCCTTCCTGGACAGTATGGACACCGGCGACCCCGACGCCGCCGAGTATGCCGCGGACTACGGTCGGCCGAGCCTGTCGGAGGTCGCCAGCATCGTGTCCCTCGCAGTTCGGTTGCGTCTCGGCGGGGCTGACGCGCCGCCCCGCTCGTGCGCCTGGGGGCAAGCCGTGCGACTGGCGGCCCTGATGGCGATGCTGACCAACGCCGTCATGGTCACCGCCAGCATCGCCGTCACACTGTGGCTTTCCGGGAAGATCGCCTGGTTGCCGATTCCCGCATCCGAATGGGCGCTCACTGCACCGTCGAGTATCTGGCACACCGCGTGGAACCTGGCCGGCTACGCTTGGCTACCGGCCTACATCGCGCTCGTCCTCGGACACCGACGCGTGGCCCAGGCAGTCGCCCTGCTCGCCATCGTGCCTCCCGCCATCACCACCGCAGTGGAACAAGCCGCCGGCGACGCACCGCTGTCCGTGTCGCCCTGGGCGATGCGGCTCATCGACGTCTTCCTGCTACTCGCCATGGCGGCCTTTCACCCTGGCGCCCCACCTGTGCCGCGCCGGCCCTGGCTCCTCGCGCTGCCGATCGGCATTCTCCTCGTCGCGGTGCCGCTGTTCATCATCCAGGAGACCAAACCGGCATTGAGGCTGCTGGACTGGCCCGGGCTGTACTGCGCGGCGGTTACTGCCGCCATGGTGGTCTACCTGACCGTTCGAGTATCCCGTCGTCCATCTCGCACACTGCCATGGTCACTGGCGCTCACCCTGCTCGCCGTGACCGCGCTCGCCCTACGAACCGTAACTCTGCTCGACTACCGCGACCAGGCACAGGGCACAACCCTCGCCATGATCGCTTCCGTGCAGGTTACCGCCGTCCTAGCGGTGGGCGTACCGCTTGCCGTGCTAGCCATCCGAGCACTGCGCCGACTTCCACCAATCCCCGCCGCCGCCCCAAGACCCACCACATCGACCGAATAGGAACTCGCGCAACCTCGGCGACACAGAGGGCACCGCGAAGGGATCTGCGGGCAGGAGACAGCCATAGTCCTGTAGTGGGTGTTCATCATCGAGTACCACCTGTTGCAGCCAGCCAGCGGGCGACAGACCGTCCGGCCGGTCGCTGACCCGTACGCTGGGCAGGGGCCCACCGACACCGACCGATTCATCAACCACTGCGTCGGCGGCAAGTGTGCCGTCCCGATCGAGCAGGGCGTGTACGGCGTCGTAGACGTCAGCCACCGCGTCAGCTGCCGCGGCGTCGGTCAGACCCGGGCTGCGATCGCGCAGCGCCCGCCGCGCTGCCGCCACGAACCGATCCGGGTCCACGACAACCACATCGCGTCGGGTCCGGATGCTGATCGTCATCCCCGCCCTCGGCGCTACGGCGCCCGTCATACCGAGAGAGTAGTCACACGCATCGTGCCGCGTGCGTAGGCAGCGCTACCGCCTTGATCAAATCTCGCTCATCGGCACGGCCTGGACAGCCGGCCATGCTCCGAGACGCACCGGGGGCGGCAGGCGGGGACCGCCACGTGAGGCTCAGTTCCCGGTCAGTAGAGCCACCGGTCGAGCATGCCGGGCCAGAACTGCCGCTCGTGATCACCGTCTGCGATGGCGGCCGGATCAATGGCTTCAATCCGGTGCAGGATGTCGGCAATTTCAGCGTGTGCCTGCTCCTCCGCCTCGGCGCTCTCATCCCAGCGGTCGATACAGATCTTGAATGGTCAGGTTCGTCCGATGTGGGCTGTGTGATGGCCGTGGGCTGGGGTAGATCGATGGGATGAGGTATCCCGATGGAGGTGGGTTGTCCGCGCGGGGGCGGGCGAAGCGTGAG
>NZ_JBHSBN010000051.1:0-16857 GCF_042650605.1 Micromonospora zhanjiangensis
TGATCATCTGGGACTGCAACGGCCAGACCAACCAACAATGGAACGTCAACGCCAACGGCACCATCACCGGCCAACAGTCCGGACTCTGCCTGGACGCCAACGCCGCCGGCACCGCCAACGGCACCAAACTCATCCTCTGGACCTGCAACGGCGGAACCAACCAGAAATGGAGCCTGCGGAACTGACCGGGCCGCCGCGCGCTCACCCGTGGGGGGCGGCCCCGGCACGCACCGGGACCGCCCCCTGCAAATTTATGCTTGCAAACATCATACGTATTCCTTTATGGTGCTGGCCAGCAGTGATCGCGAACGAGATCGATCCGCCAGGATCTCCGGCATACATCAGAAGGAACGCCGACATGTCGCACACCCCTCGTGTCCGGCCCACTCGCGGATCGCTGGTCGCTGCCAGCACCGCGGGGATACTCGCCATCGCCATGGCGTTGACCGGCTGCAACAGCAAAACCGAGAGCTCATCCGGTTCCTACGGCTTCCCGCAGGTCGCGCAGGACGACAAGGCGACCATCACGGTGTGGGTGGACGCCGACCGGTCGACCGCCGTGGACGCCTTCAAGAAGGCCCACCCCGACGTCTCACTCAAGGTGGAGACGTACGACGGCTCGTCGAACGGGTCCAACTCGTTCCGCACCAAGATGCAACTCTTCGACCGGGCGAACAGCGGCTGGCCGGACGTCGTGTTCTCCACCCAGAACAACGACGCGGCCTGGGCCAGCCAGCAGAGCAACGGCAAGCCCGCCTTCGCGGCCGTACTCGACCAGGGTCTGGTGCCGCGCGACGTGCTCGACAAGTTCACCAAGGGCGCGCTCGACCCGTGCACGGTCGACGGCAAGGTGTACTGCCTGCGCAACGACCTCGCCCAGGTCGTGCTCTGGTACAACAAGAAGCTGCTCGACGGATTCGGCTACGCCCTCCCCACCAGCTGGGAGGAGTACCAGGCGCTGGGCGAGCGGGTGGCCCGCGAACACCCCGGCTACCTCGTCGGCACCGTCGGTGACCCGTGGACCCCGGAGGTCTTCTTCTGGGGCAGCAAGTGCCAGGCCAACGGCATCACCGGCCCCAAGTCGGTGACGGTGAACACGACCAGCACCGAGTGCAAACGCGCCGCGACCCTCATCGACACCCTGGTCAAGAACCGCACCGCACCGAACATCAGCGTCTTCACGCCCGAGTTCGTGAAGACCTACGCGAACAAGGTGCTGCTGATGCCCGGCCCGGCCTGGTACGCCGGCGCCATCTTCAACAACCCGCAGTCGCTCAACGTCCCCGCCGGCCAGCTCGGGGTCGCGGCGCCGCTGCCGTGGCGGGGCGAGGACCCGGTCACCGGAAACGTCGGCGGCGGCACCTGGTTCGTCAGCAGCCACAGCAAGAACCTCAAGGCGGCCGAGAAGTTCGTCGAGTTCGTCACGACCGCCGACGACTACCAGGTGAAGGTCGCTCCCGGTTACCCGGCCTACGCCCCGGCCGCCGAGAAATGGATCAAGAAGCAGGAGTCGAGCGGCTACTACGCCACCGACCTGAAGGCGATCACCGAGGCCGGGACGAAGATCTGGAACGGCTGGGGCTCCGGCGTCTTCAGCCAGGAGGCGATCTGGGCCAAGACGATGACGCCGGCCATCGCGAGCGGCAAGAGCGTGGCCGACCTGCTGCCCGAGTGGCAGACGGCGATCAAGAACCAGGCTCAGGTCAACGGCTACACGGTCAAGTGACGATCACTGATTCGACCCGGCAACGGGCGGGCGCGGCGGCGGGACCGCCGCGCCCGCCCGCCCGACCACCGACGGGAACGCGGCGGCACAGCGCACTGAGCTACGGCTTCGTCGCGCTCTACGCGGCGCTGACCGTGGCGTTCGGGATCCTGCCCGCCCTCTACGCCGTGTATTTGGCGTTCACCACGGGGACCGGCGGGTTCGCCGGAATCGACAACTTCACCAAGGTCGCCGGCGACTTCCGGTTCCGGCCGGCCGTCACGCACGTCGCGCTCTACCTGGCGATCTGGCTCGTCGCGCTGGTGCTGCTGGTCACCTTCCTGGCCCTGGTCGTACACGCCATTCGGGTGCGGTGGCTGAGTCGGACCCTGCGGCTGGTCTTCTACCTACCGGGTGCGGTCGCCGGCGCGTCGAGCGTCCTGCTCTGGCTGTTCGTGCTCGATCCCACCGCGAGCCCGGTCAGCGGCCTGCTGCACCTGTTCGGCTTCACCAGCTTCGTCCAGGTCATCGCACCGGGCCAGTTGCCCCCGATCTTCGCGATCATGGCTTTCTGGACCGGTGCGGGCGGATGGATCGTCATCATGTACGGCGCGCTGAACAACATCAGCCCCGAGGTGATGGAGGCGGCGCGGATCGACGGGGCCAGCACCGTCCGGATCGCCTGGCACGTGCAGCTCCCGTTGCTCCGCAAGTGGATCTCGTACATGGGGATCATGTCACTCGCCGCGGGCACCCAGCTGTTCGTCGAGCCACAGCTGCTCTCCCAGGCCAGCAACGCGGTCGTGCCCAACGACTACTCACTCAACCAGTTGGCCTACCAGTACGCCTTCCAACAGAACGACTTCAACGGCGCGGCGGCCATCTCGCTGCTGCTGCTCGTCATCGCCCTCGCCCTGTCGGCCGTGTTCGTGGTCCGCGGCGGCCTGTTCGAAACGGACTGAGCCATGACGACGGTGAACAGTGACCGAACCACGCGGCGGGTCGGCGTCAGCGGCTGGAGCGCCCGGACCATCGTCGGTGCCGTGGTGCTGGTCTTCGTGCTCTTCTTCGCCATTCCGATCGTCTGGCTGCTGCTGGCCACGACGAAGTCCGCGCACGGACTCGTCGTGGACAACGCGTTCCTGCCCGGCGGCCTCGACGACCTGCGCACCAACTGGGACCAGCTGTTCGGGTTCCAGGACGGCGCGGTGACCACCTGGCTGGCCAACTCCGCCCTGTACGCCCTGGGCGCCCTGCTGGTCACGCTGGTGGCGAGCATCCCGGCGGGGTACGCCATGGCCCTGACCCGGTTCCGGCTCCGGCGCCTGCTGCTGGTGCTGACGCTGATCGTGATGCTGATCCCGAACACCGCCCTGGTGCTGCCGATCTTCCTCGAACTGAACGTGGTCGGGCTGATCGGCCACCCGCTCTCGGTGATCCTGCCGATGTCCTTCTTCCCGTTCGGCGTGTACCTGACCTACATCTACTTCTCGACGAGCATCCCCCGCGACCTCCTCGCGGCCGCGCGCGTCGACGGGTGCGGCGAGGCACAGGTGTTCACCCGGATCGCCCTGCCGCTGGCCACCCCGATCGTGGCGCTTGTCGCGTTCTTCAGCTTCGTGCAGAACTGGAACAACTTCTTCCTGCCGTTCGTCATGTTGCCGTCCAGCGACGGGTACCCGGTGCAGGTCGGCCTGACCTCGCTGCTGGCCTCGACGCCGGCGTTCAACCCGACCTCGGCCGGCACCCAGTCCGTCCAGCTGCCGACGCTCGCCCTGGCGACCGTCATCTCGGTGCTGCCGGTGCTGATCGTCTTCCTCTTCTCGCAGCGCTTCCTGGTTGCCGGGATGACAGCGGGCGGTACCAAGGAGTGAACGTCGAACCAGTGAAGGAGCGACCGTGAAGGTCACCGGCTACCGCAGCCTCACCACCTGGCACGACTGGGGTCGGCTGATCGGCGACGCCAACGGGGTGATGCCAGAACCGTGCACCGACGTTCAGGTGCTGATCCTGCGGACCGACGACGGGCTCGAAGGTGTCGGTCTCGGCCCGCACGCCGACGTCGACCGGGTCTTCGGAGCCGTCGAGGGCGAGGATCCGCGGGCCGTGCTGGCCCTCTACGACCGGATGTTGAACCACGTGTTCAAGACCGGCCACTCGGGCGCGACGTTCGGCGCGATCGGCGCGATCGACATGGCGTTGTGGGACCTGAAGGCGAAGGCGGCCGACGAACCCCTCTGGCGCACCATCGGGGCGGCGGACCGGTTCGTCCCCGGCTACGCCTCCGGGCTGGACATCGCGCTCGACGACGACGCACTGGTGCGCCTGTACGAACGCTTCGCCGAACGCGGCTTCACCGCCGCCAAGCTCAAGGGCGGCCATGACGTCGAGCGCGACCGACGGCGGCTGGAGGCGGTCCGGGACGTCCTCGGCCGCAACTCCACCCGGCCGGCCCTGATGTTCGACGCCAACGAGTCGTGGAACCGTTCGCAGGCCGTCCGGTTCGTCACGGCGCTGGAGCGCACGGTTGACCTGAGCTGGGTGGAGGAGCCGGTACGCAGGTGGGACGCGGCCGGTCTCGCCTCGGTCCGGAGCGGGATCCGCGCCGCCGTCGCGACCGGCGAGAACCTCACCGGTCTCGAACAGTACCGCCCGCTGCTGGACGCCGAGGCGGTCGACATCGTCCAGGTCGGCAGCGTGTGGGGCATCACCCACTTCCTGCGGTTGGCCGCGGTGGCCCACGCGCGCGACCTGCCGGTGAGTCCGGTGGCGTACCACGGGAACTCGCTCGCCCACGCCGCCGCCGCGGTGCCCAACCACCTGGTCAGCGAGATCCAGGACCTCTCCTGGCCGGTCGGGCTCGACGTCGACCAGGAAATCGCCGACGGCGGCATCGTCCTCGGCGACCGACCGGGCCTCGGCATCCGGGTCGACGAGGAACGCATTCTGGCCGCCCGGGCGCTCACCCCGCCGCCCCCGGTCGCCGGACCGCACGTCCGGCCGGCCCGGGCCGGTCTGCGCCTCGTTCCCGATCCGCGTACCGGGGAACTGGTCTAGGCGTCGGACTCCGGCTGCTCCGCCGGTCTGCCGAACCGGCGGAGCTGCCAGGAATTGACGATGTGGTCCCGCATGGCGCGTTCGGCGGCCGCCGCGTCCCGCCGGGAGATGGCGTCGACCACCAGGGCGTGGTCGTCCAGCGTCGACTCGAAGGCGCTCTCGTACTCCACCCCGTGGTACCGGGTGCTCTCCAACGCCCGCCGGTAGAGGCGCTTGGCGATGTTCTCCGCGAGGCGGTTGCGGGACAGCTCCATGACGGTGAAGTGGAAGACCACGTCCGCCTGCCGGAAGGAGTCGGTCTCGTGCTGGATCTCCCGCATCGTCTGGAGCGCGTGCTCGACCCGGCTCAGTTCCTCGGGCGTGCGGCGGCTCGCCACCGCGCCCGCCATGGCGCCCTCCAGGCTGCCGCGCACGATCGTCAGCTCGTCCAGCACGCCCAACGACTCGTCGTTGTCGACCAAGGCCGACAGCACCGTCGGGTCCAGCATGTTCCAAGAACCGACCCGGGCCACCTGGGTGCCCCGGCCCTGCGCGACCACCAGCAGGCCCTTCTCCTCGAGCCGCTTCACCGACTCGCGGATCACCGTCCGGCTCACGCCGAAATGCTCGGTGAGCACCCCCTCCGGCGGCAACAGCTGCCCCTCGCCGAATTGGCCGGTGACGATGAGCTCGACGAGCTCGCTGACGACCGCCACACCCAGTCGTTCCGCGGGGCGTCGAGGAGGAAAGGCGAAGCCATCCGCGCGAACCGGCATGGTCCACACCATAGTCACCGTCCGGACGCGGTGTGCCCGCGGCCGGCCGTCCCGCGCCCGTCCCCCTCCGGACGGTCAGGCGGTCAGGTACTTCTCCAGGTCGTCGAGGATCTTGCCGGCGGCACCGACGCCGATCCCGGTCATCCAGATCTCGTCGGAGACCACGTGCGCCTTGCCGGCCCGGACGGCCGGCAGCCGCTGCCAGAGCGCGCCGCCGGTCACCTTGGCCTGCTCGGCGGCGGCCTTCTGGCCGTACGCGGTCACGAAGATGACGTCGCCGTCGACCTCGTTGATCCGCTCCGGGCTGACCCGGTCCATCCGTCGGTCCGCCTTGCCGGTGAGCACCTGTCGCTCCGGCCGGCCGAGGCCGGTGTCGCCGACGACGATGCCGGAGAACGAGTCCGGGCCGTACACCCGGATCTCGGTCGGCATGAACCGGACGATGGAGATCTTGCGGGCGGCGGCGTCGCCGAGCTTGGCGCCGAACTGGCGGGCCCGCGCCTCGTAGCCGGCGAGCAGGTCCTTGGCCGCCTGCTCCTTGCCGAGCGCGGCGCCGTCCAGGAGGAAGTTCTGCTTCCAGGTGACGCCAACCTTCTCGGTGAAGACCGTCGGCGCGATGCCGGACAACTCGTCGTAGAACTTTTCCTGGCGGAACTTACTGCCCAGGATGAGGTCGGGCTTGAGGGCGGTGATCGCCTCCAGGTCCGGTTCGGTGAGGACACCGACCTCCTTGATCCCGGCGAGTTTCTCCGCGCCGAAGTACGTCGGCCAACTCTTGGCCTCGCCCGCGGTCGCCGCGCCGACCGGGGTGACCCCGAGCGAGAGCGCGGTGTCGATCTTGTCGGTGTCGAGGACCACGACGCGCTTGGGCGCGACCGGCACCTTGGTGGTGCCCATGGCGTGGGTGATCTCCCGGATCTGACCGTCGGAGGTGCCGGCGACCGGATCACTCTTGGCACAGGCGGTCAGGCCGACACCGAGGGTTACGGCCGCGGCGAGGACGGCGGCGAGACGACGCATCAGGTTCCTTTCGGGTGTTCCGTACCGGCGGGGGTTTCCCCACCGGCGGCAGGCAGTGGGCCGGCCAGGGTGGGCGTGGTCAGCGCGGGCACCACCAGCGGTGCGCCGGTGACCGGGCAGGGCACGATCACGCAGTCGAGCCCGAACACCTCGCGAACCAGGTCCACGGTGAGGATCTCCCGTGGCGGCCCGGCCGCCAGCACGGCACCGGCCCGCATCGCGATCAGGTGATCGGCGTAGCGGGCGGCCTGGTTGAGATCGTGCAGCACGGCCACGACGGTGCGGCCCCGCTCGGCGCGCAGCCGGTGCAGCAGGTCCAGGACCTCCACCTGGTGGGCCAGGTCGAGGAAGGTCGTCGGCTCGTCCAGCAGCAGCGCCTCGGTGTCCTGGGCGAGGGTCATGGCGATCCAGACCCGTTGCCGCTGGCCGCCCGACAGGGTGTCCACCGGCCGGCCGGCGAGATCGGTGACGTCCGCCAGCGCCATCGCCCGGTCCACCGCGGCGGCGTCGTCCGCGGACCACTGCCGCCACCAGCGCTGGTACGGCTGTCGGCCCCGACCGACCAGATCGGCCACCGTCACCCCCTCGGGCACCAGCGGGCTCTGCGGGAGCACGCTGAGCCGGCGGGCCACCTCCCGGGTGGGCAGGTCCCGGATGGCGGCACCGTCCAGCAGCACGGTGCCGCGGCGCGGGGTGAGCAGCCGGGCCATCGTGCGCAGCAGGGTGGACTTGCCGCAGGCGTTCGGGCCGACGATCACGGTGAACGCGTCGGCCGGAACGTCCAGGTGCAGTCCGTCCAGTACGGTCCGCTCGTCGTAACCGGCGACCAGGTCGCGGGTGGAGAGCATCACGCCTCCTCGGCGGGATCGGGGCGGGAGCGACCGGCGGCGGGACCGACGCGGGGACGGCCGGCGGCGGTCACGACGACCTCCGGCGACCGCGCAGCAGCAGGTACAGCAGGTACGGTCCGCCGATCGCCGCGGTCAGCACCCCGGCCGGCAGCTGGGTGGGCGCGAACAGGCGCCGGCCGGCGAGGTCGGCCAGCACCAGCAGCAACGCGCCGAGCAGCGCGGAGCTGAGCAGCGGTGGCCGCTCGGCCCGGACCAACCGCCGGGCCACCTGCGGCGCGACCAGGGCGACGAAGTCCACCGCGCCGACCTGGGCGGTGACCATCGCCGCGGCGAGCACCCCGGTGCCGGCGAGCCCGATCCGGCGGGCCACCGGACGCAGCCCGATGCCCCGGGCGGTGTCGTCGTCCAACGCGCTGCTGTTCAGCGCCCAGCCGGCCCAGAGCAGGACGGGCAGCAGGACCAGCAGCGTGCCGGCGATCCAGCCGGCCTCCGCCCAGCCCTTGCCCGCGAGGGTGCCGATCAGCCAGATCTGCGCGCGCAACCCGTCGATCGGGTCGGCGGTGAGCATGACAACCTCGATGAGGGCCCGCAACGCGAAGGCCACGGCCACGCCGCCGAGCACGAACCGCTGGGCGGCCAGGCCGTGCCGGGCGCCCAGCAGGAGCACCAGCGCGGCGGCGACGAGGCCACCGGCCAGCGCCGCCGGTGCGACCAGCACGGCCGCCGCGCCGCCGGTCAGGGCGACCGTCGCGGCGAGCCCGGCGCCCTGGGTGATGCCGATGACGTCGGGGCTGGCCAGGGGATTTCGGGCGACGGCCTGGATCAGCGTGCCGGCCAGCCCGAACGCCGCGCCGGCCACCGCCGCGAGCGCCAGTCGGGGCAGCCGCAACCCCACGACGACCAGGTCGTACGGGGTGTCGGCGCCGGACAGCGCGCGCAGCACGTCGACCGGGGCGACGTACGGGGTGCCCAGCGAGAGACTGAGTGTCCCGGCGCCCACCAGCAGGACGGTCAGCACGGCGGCGACCAGCACCGGGCGACGCCGGACCTGGACGCTGACCGGCCCGAGGCGCAGCAGCGAGCGGCCGGGCACCCGGGCGCCGGCGGATGGCCGGGCGCCACCGACGGTCCGGGGACCGCCGGTCGAGGAGGCACCGCCGGTCGAGGAGGCACCGCCCGGCGAGGGAGTGCGGCCGGGCGCCGGGGACGTGGCGGTCACGCTGTCACCAGCCGGGCCCGCCGGACCAGCACGGCCAGCAGCGGCGCGCCGATGACGGCGGTGACGATGCCGGCGGGTATCTCGCCCGGCGGGGCGACCAGCCGGCCGACGACGTCGGCGCCGAGCAGCAACGCCGGTCCGAGCAGCGCGCAGACCGCGAGGCTCCAGCGGTGGTCGGCCCCGACCAGCGCCCGGGCCAGGTGCGGCACCGCCAACCCGACGAAGGCGATCGGTCCGGCGGCGGCGACCGCCGCCCCGGTCAGCAGCACCGCCGCCGCGCCGCCGCCGAGCCGCACCAACCCGATCCGATGGCCGAGTCCGCGCGCCACGTCGTCGCCGAGGGCGAGCGCGTCCAGCCCGCGGGCGACGAGCGCGGCCAGCGTCAGCCCGGCGAGGACGAACGGCAGCACCTGCCCGGCGACGGACAGGTCCCGGCCGGTCAGGCCGCCGACCACCCAGAACCGGTACTCCTCGAAGGTGCGGGCGTCGATGCTGAGCAGGGCGTACACCACCGAGGCGAGACTGGCGTCCAGGGCCGCGCCGACCAGCGCGAGGGTGACCGGGCCGACGCCCTCGCGGGCGCGGGCGGCGACCGCGAGCACCAGCACTCCGGCCAGCAGCGCCCCGCCGATGCCGAACCAGACGTAGCCGGCCAGCGTGCCGACGCCGAACACGGAGATGGCCAGCACCACGCCGAACGAGGCGCCGGCGCTGATGCCGAGGATCCGCGACTCGGCGAGCGGGTTGCGGGTGAGCGCCTGCAGGAGCAGACCGGCCACCGCGAGCGCGAGCCCGACGGCCAGGCCGAGCACGGTACGCGGCAGCCGCAGGTCGCGGACGATGGTGCTGGCGTCCCCGCCGTCCGGGGCGACGAGCGCGGCCCAGACCTGGTGCGCACCGAGCGGCCGGCTGCCGAGGGCCAGGCTGGCCAGGACGGTCCCGACCAGCACCAGGGCCGCCGCGGCGGTGACCGCGACCCGACGGCCGTCGCGGGCGCCGACGCGCGGGCCGGTGGGGGCCGACCGGGTGAGGGGGATGGTCACGGAACTCCGTACGGTGCGTGGTTAGGTTCGCCTAACCTTAGCGACGGTCACGCCCGGGGCCTAACCAGCGATCGTCGATCGAATGGGGCCGTGGCCGGACAGCTAAAAACTTTTGTAGGGTTCCTACAAACCCCACCGTTGAGGCTTCGGCGGTTACGACATGGCGCGACCCGCTGACAGGCGGAAAGGTGATCACAGCCGGGGAGGACTACCGTCTGCGGCACACACCTCGTGGACTACCGAAGGGGCCGGTCACGTGTTCACCCGCGTCGCCATCGTCAACCGTGGTGAGGCCGCCATGCGGCTCATCCACGCGGTCCGGGAACTGGCCGCGGAGACCGGCACCCGGATCGAGACCGTCGCACTGCACACCGACGTCGACCGGACCGCGACGTTCGTCCGGGAGGCCGACGTCGCGTACGATCTCGGGCCGGCGTCCACCCGTCCGTACCTCAACCACGCCGTGCTGGAGCGGGCGCTGGTGGAGACCGGCGCCGACGCCGCCTGGGTCGGCTGGGGCTTCGTCGCGGAGGACCCGGCGTTCGCGGAGCTGTGCGAGAAGGTCGGCGTCACCTTCGTCGGACCGGACGCGGAAGCCATGCGCAAGCTCGGCGACAAGATCGGCGCGAAGCTGATCGCCGAGGAGGTCGGCGTGCCGGTCGCGCCGTGGAGCCGCGGGCCGGTCGGAAGCCTGGACGCCGCCGTGGCCGCGGCGAACCGGATCGGCTACCCGCTGATGCTCAAGGCCACCGCGGGCGGCGGCGGGCGCGGCATCCGGGTGGTCCGCAGCGACGCCGAACTCGCCGACGCGTACGAGCGCACCAGCCAGGAGGCGGCCCGGGCGTTCGGCAGCGGCGTCGTGTTCCTGGAGCGCCTGGTCACCGGCGCCCGGCACGTCGAGGTCCAGGTGATCGCCGACGGCCAGGGCACCGCCTGGGCCCTGGGCGTCCGGGACTGCTCGGTGCAGCGCCGCAACCAGAAGGTCATCGAGGAGTCGGCGTCCCCGGTGCTCGGCCCGGAGCAGGTCGCCGAGCTGAAGTCGTCGGCCGAACGGCTCGCCGTCGCGGTCGGCTACCGGGGCGCGGCGACCGTGGAGTTCCTCTACCACCCGGGCGAGCGGCTGTTCGCCTTCCTGGAGGTCAACACCCGGCTGCAGGTCGAGCACCCGATCACCGAGGCGACCACCGGGTTCGACCTGGTCAAGGCACAGCTGCACGTCGCCGCGGGCGGGCGCCTGCAGGGCACGCCGCCGGTGGAGCGCGGGCACGCCATCGAGGCCCGGCTGAACGCCGAGGACCCGGACCGGGACTTCGCACCCTCGCCGGGCCGGATCACCCGGCTGGACCTGCCCGCCGGACCGGGCATCCGGGTGGACACCGGCGTCAGCGAGGGCGACACCATCCCCGCCGACTTCGACTCGATGATCGCCAAGATCATCGCGTACGGCCGGGACCGGGACGAGGCACTCGGCCGGCTGCGCCGGGCGATGGCGGACACCACCGTCGTCATCGAGGGCGGCGCGACGAACAAGAGCTTCGTGCTCGACCTGCTCGACCAGCCCGAGGTGATCGACGCGAGTGCGGACACCGGCTGGATCGACCGGGTACGCGCCGAGGGCCGGCTCGTCGCGCACCGGCACTCCGCGGTCGCGCTCGCGGCCGCCGCCATCGAGGCGTACGAGGAGGAAGAGCGCGCCGAGCGACAGCGGCTGCTGTCGACGGCGGCCGGCGGGCGCCCGCAGGTGCAGCACCGCAGCGGCCGACCGCTGGACCTCAAACTGCGCGGCGTCGGCTACCGGATGCGGGTGGCCCGGGTCGGCGCGCACCGGTTCCGGGTCGGCATCGAGGTCGGCGAGGAGGTCCGCACCGCCGACGTCGAACTCGACCGGTTCGACCGGCACACCGGGCAGATCGCGGTCAACGGGGTCCGGTACCGCCTGCTCACCGGAACCCACGGACCGGTGCACCTGGTCGAGGTGGACGGCGTGACCCACCGGGTCAGCCGCGACGAGGGCGGCGTCGTCCGCTCCCCCATGCCCGCGCTGGTGGTCGCCACCCCGGTGCCGGTCGGCGCCGAGGTCGAGGCGGGTGCTCCGGTGCTGGTGCTGGAGGCGATGAAGATGGAGACGGTGCTGCGGGCGCCGTTCCGGGCCCGGCTGAAGGAAACCGCCGTCTCGGTGGGCAGCCAGGTGGAAGCGGGCGCACCGTTGCTGCGGCTGGAGCCGTTGGTCGACGGGGACGCCGCGGCCACCGCCGGCCCGACCGGCCCGACCGTCGAGCTGGAGTTGCCGGCCGCGCCGGTGGACGTACCGGGGCGCGAGCGCACCGCGCGCGGCCAGGACGGTCTGCGCGGGCTGCTGCTGGGCTTCGACGTGGATCCGCACGACGAGCGTCGGGTGCTCGACGACTACCTCGACGCCCGACGGGCCGTTGCGCGGGACGGTCACCGGCAGTTGGCCGAGGAGATCGACCTGTGCAACGTGTTCACCGATCTCGCCGAACTCAGCCGCAACCGGCCGACGGGTGAGGACGGCGCCGGCAGCCGCCTGCACAGCGCCCGGGAGTACTTCCACACGTACCTGCAGAGCCTCGACGTCGAGCGGGCCGGGCTGCCCGAGGCGTTCCGGGCCCGGCTCGCCAAGGTCCTCGAGCACTACGGCGTGACCGACCTGGAGCGCTCCCCCGAGCTCGAGGCCGCGGTGTTCCGGATCTTCCTCGCCCAGCAGCGCGGGGCCGCCGACGCCACGGTGATCGCGACGCTGCTGCGCGCCTGGTTGCGGGAGTCCCCGCCGCAGGATTCGCTGCGCGAGCCCGCCGGTCTCGCCCTGGAACGGCTGGTGGCGGCGACCCAGGTCCGCTTCCCGGCGATCGCCGACCTCGCCCGCGGCGTGGTGTTCGCCTGGTTCGCGCAGCCGCTGCTGCGCCGCAACCGGGCCCGCGTCTACGCCCGGGTCCGGGAACACCTGCGCCACCTGGACGCCCACCCGGACGCGCCCGACCGCGCCGAACGGATCGCCGAGATGGTCCGCAGCACCGAGCCGCTGGTCCGGCTGCTCGGCCAGCGGCTCGTCCGCGACCACCTGGACAACGCGGTCATGCTGGAGGTGCTGACCCGCCGCTACTACGGCAACAAGGCGCTCACCGCCGTACGGACCCGGACGGTCGCGGGCTGCGCGTTCGTGGTCGCCGAGCGGGCGGACTCCAGCGTGGTCTCCGCCGGGGTGCGCTTCGAGGCGCTGGGTGACGCGCTGCGCGGGCTGGCCGAACTGGCCCGTGACGGGGACGCCGTCGACGCCGACATCTACCTCACCTGGGAGAACCGGCCGGAGGACTTCGACGTCGCGGCGGCCGCCCTGGGCGAGGTCATCGCCGCGCACCCGCTGCCGCCGCGGGTCCGCCGGATCACCGCCACCGCCGCGGGCCGCGGTGGGGCGGTGATGCACCACCACTTCACGTTCCGTGCCGCGCCGGACGGGATGGTCGAGGATCGGTTGATCCGTGGCCTGCACCCGTACATCGCGCAGCGGATGCAGCTGGAACGGCTGCACAAGTTCGACCTGACCCGGCTGCCGTCGGCGGACGAGGAGGTCTACCTGTTCCAGTGCGTGGCCCGGCAGAACCCGTCCGACCAGCGGCTCGTCGCGTTCGCCCAGGTGCGTGACCTGACCGCGCTGCGCGAGCAGGACGGCCGGTTGGTGGCGCTGCCGACCACCGAGGACACCGTCGCGGCCTGCCTCGACTCGATCCGCCGCGCCCAGGCGCAGCGCCCGTCGAAGAGCCGCTTCCCGACCAACCGGATCGTCATCTACGTCTGGCCGCCGAGCGAACTCACCCGCGAGGAGATGGAGACGATCGCCGGTCGGGTCCGCCCGACCACCGGGGGCGCCGAACTGGAGGAGATCCTGTTCATCGCGCGGCAGCGCGACCGCCGCACCGGCGAGCTGACCAAGATCGGCGTACGGATCGTCTTCGACGTCACCGGCGGGGTCACGCTGACCGTCGGCGAGCCGCCGGTCGAGGCGGTCGAGCCACTGGACGACTACCGGCTGAAGGTGCTGCGGGCCAGCAGCCGCAACACGGTCTACCCCTACGAGCTGACCGGGCTGCTCGGCGAGTTCGTCGAGCACGACCTCGACGAGCGGCATGTGCTCGTGCCGGTGGACCGGCCCAAGGGGCGCAACAGCGCGGCGATCGTCGCCGGCGTGGTCACCACCCCCACCACGCGGCATCCGCAGGGTGTCACCCGGGTCGTGCTGCTCGGCGACCCGACCAAGTCGCTCGGCGCCCTGTCCGAGCCGGAGTGCCGGCGGGTGATCGCCGCCCTCGACCTGGCCGAGCGGATGCGGGTGCCGCTGGAGTGGTACGCGCTGTCCGCCGGGGCCCGGATCTCGATGACGTCGGGCACCGAGAACATGGACTGGGTGGCGGCTGCGCTCAAGCGGATCGTCGAGTTCACCCAGGACGGCGGCGAGATCAACATCGTCGTGGCGGGCATCAACGTCGGCGCGCAGCCGTACTGGAACGCCGAGGCGACGATGCTCATGCACACCAAGGGCATCCTGGTGATGACGCCGGACTCGGCGATGGTGCTCACCGGCAAGCAGTCGCTCGACTTCTCCGGCGGGGTGTCCGCCGAGGACAACTTCGGCATCGGCGGCTACGACCGGGTGATGGGTCCGAACGGGCAGGCCCAGTACTGGGCGCCGGACCTGCCGGCCGCGCGGGACGTCCTGATGGCGCACTACGACCACACGTACGTGGTGGCCGGTGAGGCCGGGCCGCGCCCGGCGGTCAGCACCGACCCGGTCGACCGGGACATCTCGACCTTCCCGCACGTGGTGGCCGACAGCGATTTCAGCACGGTCGGCGAGATCTTCTCGGCCCGGGCCAACCCGGACCGCAAGAAGCCGTTCGACATCCGTACGGTGATGCGCGCCCTGGCCGACCAGGACCACCCGGTGCTGGAGCGGTGGGCGGGCATGGCCGACGCGGAGACCGCGGTGGTGCAGGACGTGCATCTCGGCGGCCGGCCGGTGTGCCTGCTCGGCATCGAGTCGCGGTCGGTGCCGCGGCACGGTTTCCCGCCCACCGACGGGCCGGACACCTACACCGCGGGTACGTTGTTCCCGCGCTCGTCGAAGAAGGCCGCGCGGGCGATCAACGCGGCCAGCGGCAACCGGCCCCTGGTCGTGCTGGCGAACCTGTCCGGCTTCGACGGCTCCCCGGAGTCGATGCGCAAGCTGCAACTGGAGTACGGCGCCGAGATCGGCCGGGCGATCGTGAACTTCCGCGGGCCCATCGTGTTCTGCGTGATTTCGCGGTACCACGGCGGCGCGTTCGTGGTGTTCTCGAAGGCGTTGAACCCGAACATGACCGTGCTGGCGCTGGAGGGCTCGTTCGCCTCGGTGCTCGGCGGCGCGCCCGCCGCCGCGGTGGTCTTCGCCAATGACGTCAACGCCCGCACCGCCGCCGATCCCCGGGTACGGGACCTGGAGGTCCGGGCCGGGGCCGCCACCGGCACCGAGCGCGCCACGTTGACCGCCGAACTGGACGAGTTGCGCGCCTCGGTCCGGGCCGAGAAGCTCGGCGAGGTGGCCACCGAGTTCGACCGGGTGCACAGCATCCAGCGCGCGGTGCAGGTCGGCTCGGTCGACGCGGTGGTGAGCGTCGCCGAACTCCGGCCGCGTGTCATCGCCGCCATCGGGGCGCCCGCGCGCTGACCGGTCCGCCGCGGGCGGTGAATGTTTCCTCCATATTGACACCCTGCTATGTATGACTCATTCTCGTAGGGCGCGGGACGGCCGATGGTCGCGACGAAACGGCGACCGTCGGCCCGGTGCGGCCACTGGGAGGCTCCGACCCCTGCTCGGACGTGCAGGCGTCGCTGATCGCCCACATCACCCCGCGGTCATGCGCGTTCGCGCCGACCAGAGGAGTCATACACATGCCCAGGAGGCTAAGGCGGCCCGGGATCACGGTGCTCGCCCTCACGTCGACCCTGCTCGTCAGCATCGGATCGGTGGTCGGCTCCGCCACGCCGACCCGGGCGGCGGCCAACCAGTCGTGCGACATCTACGCGGCCGGCGGGACGCCGTGCGTGGCCGCGCACAGCACCACCCGCGCCCTGTACGGCTCCTACAACGGCCCGCTGTACCAGGTCCGGCGCTCGTCGGACAACACCACCCGGGACATCGGCGTGCTGGCCGCCGGCGGGGTGGTCAACGCCGCGACGCAGGACTCGTTCTGCGCCGGCACGTCCTGCCTGATCACCGTCCTGTATGACCAGTCCGGCCGGGGCAACCACCTCACGCAGGCGCCCAAGGGCACCTGGTCCGGCCCCGGCCCGGGCGGGGTGGACAACCTCGCCGACGCGAAGGCGGCCCCGATCACCGTCGGCGGGCAGAAGGCGTACGGCGTCTACGTCTCCCCCGGCACCGGCTACCGCAACAACCACACCAACGGCGTCGCCACCGGTGACCAGCCGGAGGGCATCTACGCCGTGGTCGACGGCGTGCACTACAACAACTGGTGCTGCTTCGACTACGGCAACGCGCAGACCACCAACACCGCCGACTCGCCCGCCATCATGGAGACCGTCTACTTCGGCGCCGACCGGCAGTGGGGTTATGGCGACGGCAACGGCCCCTGGGTGATGGGCGACCTGGAGTGGGGACTGTTCTCCGGCCAGAACCAGGGCTACAACCGGAATCCCTCCCTCAACTACCGCTTCGTGACGGCCGTCGTCAAGGGCGAGTCGAATCACTGGGCCATCCGCAGTGGGAACGCGCAGACCGGCGGGCTGTCCACCACGTTCGACGGGCCGCGCCCGGCCGGCTACCACCCGATGAAGAAGCAGGGGGCGATCCTGCTCGGCATCGGTGGCGACAACAGCGTCTCCGGCGCCGGCACGTTCTACGAAGGGGTGCTGACCTCCGGCTACCCCTCCAACGCCACCGAGGAGGCCGTCCAGGCCAACATCACGGCTGCCGGCTACGCCCCGCCCGGCGGCGGTCCGACCACGCCGCCGACCACCCCGCCGCCGGCCGGCGGCCAGCAGATCGTGGGCGGCCAGTCCGGCCGATGCGTCGACGTACCGAACGGCAGCACCAGCAACGGCACCCAGGTCCAACTCTGGGACTGCGGCAACGCCACCAGCCAACGCTGGACCGCCACCACCGGCAAGCAACTGCAGGTGTACGGCAACAAGT
>NZ_JBHSBN010000052.1:0-16537 GCF_042650605.1 Micromonospora zhanjiangensis
CGCGGCTACCAGCGTCCGACTAACCCACGACCTCACACGGACCAAGGAGCGACGACGTCAGCGAGCGACCGACACGATTTTCAGCCCGGAACGGGCCACCTCGCCAGAGGCGACGAGGACTAACCCCCCGCCCCCTGGGCGTTGATCATGAAGTTGTTGCCAGGCTGCGTCCAATTTGTCGCCAATAACTTCATGATCAACACCCGGCGGGCCGGGAGGGTGGGGTGGGCACCGGGGTTGGGGGCCGGTGCCCACCAAGGGGGGTCTGGCGGGGTCAGTCGCGCAGGGGGCGGCCCTGGCCGTCGACGCCGCCGTTGACCAGGATCAGGATGCCGTCGATGAGGCCCCAGATGCCGCCGAGGCCGCAGGTCACCAGGCTCACCACCAGTTGGAGTACGCCGGTCTTGGTGTCGCCCATGTAAAACCGGCCGGCGCCGAAGGTGCCCAGCAGAATGCCGAGCAGACCGGCGACAACCTTGCTCTTGTCCGAAACCCTGGCGTCCGCCGGATATTGCTGGCCCGGGTGCTGCCCCGGGTACTGAGGAGTGGTCATGGGCGACCACCCTAGAGGAGATGATCAACCTTTCCGACCAGGACTGCCTGACAGGCGGAAAAGGCTGACCGATCGTCGCCGGTGGGCCGGACATCCTGCCGGCCCCACCTGACAGTTCGTCAGGCCCGCCGGTTACCCGCTGTCACAATGACGGCTGCCCGGATCGTCGGGCGGTTCTAGACTGCCGCTCGCGGGCGTGGCGGATTGCGAGGGCAACGGAGCCGTCGCACGCCGAGCAGGCCGGGGACGCGACCCCCGGAGAGAGGTGTCTGCATCGTGAAGGTCGGAATCCCACGCGAGGTCAAGAACCACGAGTACCGCGTCGCGATCACACCGGCGGGCGTGAACGAGTTCACCCGGAGCGGCCACCAGGTCTTCGTCGAGGCCGGCGCGGGCGCCGGGTCCAGCATCACCGACGCGGAGTTCGCCGCGGCCGGCGCCAAGATCCTGGACGGCGCCGACGGGGTGTGGGAGACCGCGGAGCTGGTGCTCAAGGTCAAGGAACCGATCGCCGAGGAGTACCACCGGATGCATCCCGGCCAGGTGCTCTTCACCTACCTGCACCTGGCGGCCTCCAAGGAGTGCACCGACGCGCTGGTCGACCGCAAGGTCACCGGCATCGCGTACGAGACGGTGGAGCTGCCGGACCGGTCGCTGCCGCTGCTGGCCCCGATGTCCGAGGTGGCCGGCCGGCTGGCGCCGCAGGTCGGCGCGTACCACCTGATGCGCTCCGGCGGTGGGCGCGGCGTCCTGATGGGCGGCGTCTCCGGCGTGTACGCGGCCAAGACCGTGGTGATCGGCGCCGGTGTCTCCGGGATGAACGCGGCGGCCATCGCGCTCGGTCTGCAGGCCGAGGTGCTGCTGCTGGACAAGAACGTGGCCCGGCTGCGCCAGGCCGACGCGATCTACCGCGGCCACCTGCAGACCGTCGCCTCCAACCAGTACGAGGTGGAGCGGGCCGTGCTCGACGCCGACCTGGTGATCGGCGCGGTGCTGGTGCCGGGCGCGAAGGCGCCGACGCTGATCTCCAACGAGCTGGTGTCCCGGATGAAGCCCGGCAGCGTGCTGGTCGACATCTCCATCGACCAGGGCGGCTGCTTCGAGGACTCGCGGCCGACCACGCACGCCCAGCCGACCTACCAGGTGCACGACTCGATCTTCTACTGCGTGGCGAACATGCCCGGCGCGGTGCCGCACACCAGCACCTACGCCCTGACCAACGTCACCCTGCCGTACGCGTTGGAGCTGGCCAACCACGGCTGGCGCGAGGCGCTGCGCCGGGACCCGGCCCTGGCGCTGGGCCTGAACACCCACGACGGGCAGGTCACCTACGGCCCGGTGGCCGAGGCGCACGGGATGTCCACCCTGGACCTGGCCGACGCGTTGGCGTGACGGACCGCTGAGCGCATTGGCGAACACGGACGCGACCGGTGCCGGCCCCGAGCCGGCACCGGCGTTGCGCCGCGCCGTGCGCGGCTACCTCGACCACCTGACCGTCGAACGTGGGCTGTCGGCGAACACGCTCTCGTCGTACCGGCGGGATCTGGACCGGTATCTGCGTGGCCTGGCGGCCGGCGGCGTCACCGACCTGGCCGACGCGCGGCCCGCCGACGTCGCGGCCCACGTCGCCCGGCTGCGCGCCGGCGACGGGGACCACCCGCCGCTGGCCGCGGCGTCCGCCGCCCGGGCCGCCAGCGCCGTGCGCGGCCTGCACCGGTTCGCGGTCCGCGAGGGTCTGGTCGGGGTGGACGCCAGCCGGGACGTCCGCCCGCCCACCCCGCCGCGGCGGTTGCCGCGGGCGTTGGACGTGGCCGAGGTGACCCGGCTGCTGGACGGCGTCGGTCCGGCGGCCGACGGCGCCGGCGGGTCGGCCGCGCTGCCGCTGCGCGACCGGGCGCTGCTGGAATTCCTGTACGGCACCGGGGCGCGCATCTCCGAGGCGGTCGGCGCCGCGGTGGACGACCTGGACCTGGTCGAGGGCACCGCGCTGCTGCACGGCAAGGGAGGTCGGACCCGGGCGGTGCCGATCGGCGGGTACGCCGCCGGGGCGCTGCGGGCCTACCTCACCCGGGCCCGACCGGCGCTGGTCGCCGCCGGGCGGGGCACGCCGGTCGTGTTCGTCAACTCCCGTGGCGGTCCGCTGTCCCGGCAGAGCGCCTGGACCATCCTGCGCCGGGCCGCCCGGCGGGCCGGCCTGCCGGTCGACGGACCGGACGCGGTCTCCCCGCACACGCTGCGCCACTCGTACGCGACCCACCTGCTCGACGGCGGGGCGGACGTCCGGGTGGTCCAGGAACTGCTCGGCCACGCCTCGGTGACCACCACCCAGGTCTACACGTTGGTCACCGTGGAGCGGCTGCGCGAGGTCTATGCCACGGCGCACCCCCGGGCGCGTGGCTGAACAGCGGGTACGCGGTATGTTGCGGACGGGAAGACACGCCGACCCGGTGCCCCCGGGCGTGCTGCCCGGTGGCGTAGAGTCGGAAGCCGCGCGGACCTCGCGGGACGGCAACCGTGGTTCGCCGCGGCGCCACGCGGGACGGACGCCGGTCGGCTCCGTCGTCCGAGACAGTCGTCGGGAGGGGGCGAGGACATGACCGGCAACGGTGACCGTGCCGAGGCGTGGACCTCGACGCTCCGGCAGCAACAGGCGGGATTCGACCTGGGGGCCGAACTCGGCCCGGCGGACCCGGCGGCCTACACGGCCCGCAAACCGATCCCCGACCCGATGCCCACCGACCGGCACGGCCCGGCCCGGATCATCGCGATGGCCAACCAGAAGGGCGGGGTGGGCAAGACCACCACCACCATCAACCTCGGCGCCGCGCTGGCCGAGTACGGCCGCAAGGTGCTGCTTGTCGACTTCGACCCGCAGGGCGCCCTGTCGGTGGGCCTGGGCGTCAACCCGCACAACCTCGACCTGTCCGTCTACAACCTGCTCATGCAGGACGACGTGACCGCCGAGGACGTGCTCATCAAGACCGACGTGGCCGGGCTGCACCTGCTGCCGGCCAACATCGACCTGTCGGCGGCCGAGATCCAACTGGTCAACGAGGTCGCCCGGGAGATGGCCCTGGCCCGGGTGCTGCGCACGGTGCGCAAGGAGTACGACTACATCCTCATCGACTGCCAGCCGTCGCTGGGCCTGCTCGCCATCAACGCGCTCACCGTGGCGCACGGCGTCCTGATCCCGCTGGAGTGCGAGTTCTTCAGCCTGCGCGGGGTGGCCCTGCTGCTGGACACCATCGACAAGGTGCGCGAGCGGCTCAACTTCGACCTGGAGCTGGAAGGCATCCTGGCCACCATGTACGACAGCCGCACCACGCACTGCCGGCAGGTGCTGCAGCGGGTGGTGGAGGCGTTCGGCGACAAGGTCTACCAGACCGTGATCACCAAGACGGTGAAGTTCCCCGAGTCGACCGTGGCCGGCGCGCCCATCACCAGCCTCGACCCGGCCTCCTCGGGTGCCCGCAACTACCGGCAGCTGGCCCGTGAGGTGATCGCCGCGCAGGCCGAGCGGTAACGGACGACCCGCCGGTGCGCGATGCCCCGGAGCCCGTCGACTACGGTCGTCGGGTGACCGTCCCGCCCGTCGAAGCGCAGCCCGCGGCCGACCCCCCGCCCGTCGGCGGGGAGGTGGCCGCCGGTGACCCGCTCGCCGCCGATGGTCCGGCCGGTGCGGGCCCGGCTGCCGCCGATGGTCCGGCCGGTGCCGACCCGGCCGCCGTCGACGGCGCGGCGACCGGCGGCTTCACCGTCCGGCTGGCCAATTTCACCGGCCCGTTCGACCTGCTGCTGCAGCTGATCGGCAAGCACAAGCTGGACGTCACCGAGGTGGCGCTGCATCGGGTCACCGACGAGTTCATCGCGTACATCCGGGCCATGGGCGACGACTGGGACCTCGACGAGACCAGCGAGTTCCTGCTGGTCGCCGCGACCCTGCTGGACCTGAAGGCGGCCCGCCTGCTGCCCGCCGCCGAGGTGGAGGACGAGGAGGACCTGGCCCTGCTGGAGGCCCGGGACCTGCTGTTCGCCCGGCTGTTGCAGTACAAGGCGTTCAAGGAGGCCGCCGCGCACATCGCCGGGCTGGAGGCGGTCGGCTCTCGGCGCTACCCGCGGGCGGTGTCGCTGGAACCCCGGTACGCCGAGGCGCTGCCGGAACTGGTGCTCGGCATCGGCCCGCAGCGGCTGCTCAAGCTGGCGATCAAGGCCATGACGCCGAAGGTCGCGCCGGTGGTCTCCATCGACCACGTGCACATGGTGCGGGTCAGCGTCCGGGAGCACGCCGCGATCCTGCGTGACCGGCTGCGCCGGCTGGGCACCGCCAGCTTCGAGGCGCTCTGCGCGGACTGCGCGTCGACGCTGGAGGTGGTCGCCCGGTTCCTGGCGTTGCTGGAGCTCTACCGCGAAGCGCTGATCGACTTCACCCAGACCCAGGCCCTCGGCGAACTGACCGTCAGCTGGACCGGCCCGGCCGACGGCGGCGCCGACCTGGACATCGACGAGTACGCCGGATCACCGCCGGCCGCGGACGGCGCCCCTACCCAGCCGCCGGCCGCGGACGGCGCTCTCGATCAGCCGCCGGCCGCGGACGGTGTCACCGAGCAGTCGCCGGCGCCGGCCGCTCCGGCGGACCTTCGGGCCGACGGGTCCGACCCTGACCCGGCCGGGCCGCAGACGAAGGGAGATGTGCCATGACCGGCGACGACCGGAACGATTCACTGGCCGACCAGGCGGCGGCCTGGGTTCCCCCGTGGGCCCGTCCCCGGCCGCCCGCGCCGGAACCCGCCGACCAGCCGCCGACCGGGCGCGCCGACCAGGAGTCGCCGGCCGGGCCGCCGGCGGAGCCCGCCGACCGCGAGCCGCCGACCGAGCCCGCTGACCGCTCTGTTCCCGCGGATCCGTCGGTGTCGGCGGATCCCTCGGTGTCGGCGGAACTGCCGGTAGCGGCGGATCCCTCGGTGTCGGCGGATCCGTCCGTTCCTGCGGACCCGTCGACGTCGGCCGAACCTTCGGTGGCGGCGGACGTCGGATCGGAGGAGCCGGGTGTCGGTCCAGGGCCGGGCGGCGCGGTGGTCGACGCCCCGGTGGACGCGGCCGACGAACCGGCGGCGGTCCAGGACCACGAGCCGCTCCTGGATCCGACCGCCCAGTCGGCTCCGGAAGAACTCCCGGTCCCGGCTGACCGGGCCGGGACCGGCGAGGACCGCCCCGACCGCACGCCGCCGCCCGCCGGTACGCCGCTGGAACCGCCCGCCGGTACGCCGCTGGACCCGCTCGCCGACGACGACGAGTTCCGCGCCGCGCTGGAGGCGATCCTGCTGGTCGTGGACGAACCGGTCGCCGAGATCGTGCTGGCGCAGGTGCTGGAACAGCCCACCGACCGGGTCGCCGCCGTCCTGGAGCGGATCTCCCGGGACTACACCGAGGCCGGGCACGGGTTCGACCTGCGCCGGGCCGCCGGCGGCTGGCGGCTCTACACCCGGCCGGAATACGCCTCGTACGTCGAACGGTTCGTCCTGGACGGGCAGTCCGTACGGCTCACCCAGGCCGCGCTGGAGACCCTGGCGGTGGTCGCCTACAAGCAGCCGGTGACCCGGTCACGGATCTCTGCCATCCGGGGTGTCAACTGCGACGGGGTGATCCGTACCCTGGTAACCCGCGGCCTGGTCGCGGAGTGCGGTGCCGAACCGGACACCGGTGCCTTCCTCTACCGGACCACCCCCTTGTTCCTGGAGAAGCTCGGGCTCGACACGGTCGACGAGCTGCCGCCGCTGGCCCCGTTCCTGCCCGACGACGTGGAAGAGATAGCCGATGCCCCGCGATGAAGCCCCGACCGCCGAGCGCCTGCAGAAGGTGCTCGCCGCCGCCGGTGTCGGCTCCCGCCGTGCCTGCGAAGACCTGATCTTCCGACGCCGGGTCACCGTCGACGGACGGGTGGCCCAGCTGGGCGACAAGGTCGACCCGGCCACGGCGGTGATCCACGTCGACGGCGAACGGCTGGTCACCGACACCCGGGTGGTCTACCTGGCGATGAACAAGCCGCGCGGGGTGGTCTCGACAATGGCCGACGAGAAGGGCCGTACCGCACTGGCCGACTTCCTCGGCCGGGTCGACGAGCGGGTCTACCACGTCGGGCGGCTCGACGCCGACAGCGAGGGCCTGCTGCTGCTCACCAACGACGGCACGCTCGCCCACCGGCTGACCCACCCGTCGTACGGGGTCCCGAAGACGTACCTGTGCGAGGTGGCCGGCCCGCTGCGCCGCAACGTGGGGCGGCGGCTGAAGGAGGGCGTGCAACTGGAGGACGGCCCGGCCCGGGTCGACGAGTTCCGGGTGGTGGACACCCTGGGCAAGACGGCGCAGGTCGAGGTGACCCTGCACGAGGGGCGCAAGCACATCGTGCGGCGGCTGCTGGAGGAGGTCGGACACCCGGTCTCCCGGCTGGTGCGTACCTCGATCGGGCCGATCCGGCTCGGGGACCTGCGCCCGGGGCGTACCCGGAGGTTGACCAACGCCGAGGTGGCCGCGCTGTTCAAGGCGGTCGGCGACTGACCGCGGACCCGGGTGGTCGGCGCCGGCACCGCCGGTGCGGACGTGTCCCGCGTCGCCGCCGCCGACGGCGGGCGCGGGCCGCCGCGGCGGGCGAGGCAGAATGAACGGTGACAATCGGGCGCGGCCGGCCGCGCCGGGCGGGGACACGGCCGGGCGCCGGTACGCGGCGCGGCGAAGGAGGAGTGGTGGCGGAGAAGGTACCGAACGGGCGATGTGTGGTGGCCGTGGACGGCCCGTCCGGTTCGGGAAAGTCCACCGTCTCCCGGCGGCTGGCCGGCGCGATCGACGCCCGCTACCTGGACACCGGCGCGATGTACCGGGCCGTCACCTGGGCCGTGCTGCGGTTCGGGATCGACCCGCAGGACGCCGACCGGATCGGCAAGGTGGTCGGTGAGATCGACCTGGAGATCGGCGTCGACCCGCAGGCGCCGTCGGTCCGGGCCGACGGGGTCGCGGTCGACCAGGAGATCCGCGGTCCGGAGGTGACCGCCGCGGTGTCCGCGGTGGCGGCCGTGCCGGCGGTCCGGCACCTGATGGTGGCCCGGCAGCGCGAGATCATCGCCGCCGCCGGCCGGATCGTGGTCGAGGGTCGGGACATCGGCGCGGTGGTCGCCCCGGACGCCGACCTGAAGGTCTACCTGACCGCGTCGGCCGACGCCCGGGCCCGGCGGCGCAGCGCCGAGTACGCCGCCGACGTCACCGCCACCGCCGCCGACCTGGCCCGGCGGGACACGTTCGACTCGTCCAGGGCCGCGTCACCGCTGCGTCAGGCCGACGACGCGGTGGTGCTGGACACCACCGAACTCGGCATCGACGAGGTCGTCGCCCGGCTGCTGGAGCTGCTCCGCGACACCGACGGAGGTACGGCATGACCGGCGACGGTTGGGTTGAGTTGGAGGAGCCCGAGCTGGCGGAGGAGCCGACGGGCCCGGTGCCGGTGGTGGCCGTCGTCGGCCGGCCCAACGTGGGCAAGTCGACCCTGGTGAACCGGCTCATCGGCCGCCGGCAGGCGGTCGTGGAGGACACCCCCGGCGTGACCCGGGACCGGGTGCCCTACGACGCGCAGTGGACCGGCCGCCAGTTCACCGTGGTGGACACCGGCGGTTGGGAGCCGGACGCGAAGGACCGGGCCGCGGCGATCGCCGCCCAGGCCGAGATCGCGATCTCCACCGCCGACGTGGTCATCTTCGTGGTGGACACCACCGTCGGCGCCACCGACGTGGACGAGGCGGCCGTGCGGATGCTGCGGCGCAGCGCCAAGCCGGTGCTGCTGGTCGCCAACAAGGTGGACAACGCCGCGCTGGAGATCGAGGCGACCTCGCTGTGGTCGCTGGGCCTCGGCGAGCCGTTCCCGGTCTCCGCGCTGCACGGACGCGGCGCCGGTGACCTGCTGGACAAGATCCTCGAACTGTTGCCGGAACCACCCCTGATCAACGAGAACCCCGGTCCGCGCGGCCCGCGCCGGGTGGCGCTGGTGGGTCGCCCCAACGTCGGCAAGTCCAGCCTGCTGAACCGGCTGGCCCGGGAGGACCGCGCGGTGGTCGACTCGGTCGCCGGCACGACGGTCGACCCGGTCGACAGCCTGGTCGAGATCGGCGGCGAGGTCTGGCAACTGGTCGACACCGCCGGCCTGCGCAAGCGGGTGGGCCGGGCCAGCGGCACCGAGTACTACGCCAGCCTGCGTACCGCCGGCGCCGTCGAGGCGGCCGAGGTGGCGGTGGTCCTGCTGGACGCCAGCGAGACGATCAGCGAACAGGACCAGCGGATCCTGTCGATGGTCACCGAGGCCGGCCGGGCGATGGTCATCGCCTTCAACAAGTGGGACCTGGTCGACGGGGAACGGCGCTACTACCTGGACAAGGAGATCGACCGGGAACTGCGCCGGATCCCGTGGGCGATCCGGCTCAACCTGTCGGCGCGGACCGGCCGGGCGGTGGACAAGCTGGCGCCCGCGCTGCGCAAGGCCCTGGCGAGCTGGGAGACCCGGATCCCGACCGGTCAGCTCAACCAGTGGCTCACCGCGCTGGTGCAGGCCACCCCGCACCCGGTCCGCGGCGGTCGGGCGCCGCGGGTGCTGTTCGCCACCCAGGCCAGCACCTGCCCGCCCAAGTTCATCCTGTTCACCACCGGCCCGCTGGACGCCGGCTACCAGCGGTTCGTCGAGCGCAAGCTGCGCGAGGAGTTCGGCTTCGAGGGCAGCCCGATCGAGGTGTCGGTCAAGGCCCGCAAGAAGCTCGGCCCCGGCGGCCGCGGCAAGGCGCACGGCTGACCCCTGCACCGGTACGGCCCGGAGCCGCCGGCCACTCCGTATCGCGGAGTGCCCGGCGGCTCTCTGCGTATCCCTCTCGACCGGTTTGTCCTAGGATGCTTTAGGGGGAGTGACGCAGCCGACCGGCCGTGTGCGGTGGTCGCATGGGGCCTTTCGGCGGTGGACGACGCCGCGAGGGTCGGTGCACGTGTCCGGCTCGGTCTGCGCTACGCTGTACCGGCTGTCACGCGAGGTTTCGCGAGGCGGCATCGGGACGTGGCGCAGCTTGGTAGCGCACTTGACTGGGGGTCAAGGGGTCGCAGGTTCAAATCCTGTCGTCCCGACCAGCTTTGACCAGGGGATATGCCGATCTCAGGCATATCCCCTGAGTTCATTCCGGAGCGATGTGGTCGCCTGGTGGTCGCATCCCTGCACTGATCTTGCACGTCGCAGGTCAGGCGGCCTGGGCGTCGGCGCGGTCGAGAGCTGCGGCGGCGGTGGTGACGCCGTCTGCGGCGGCGTCCGGGGTCAGGTGGCCGTAGAGGTCGATGGTGGTGGCCACGTTCTTGTGCCGCAGGGTCTTGGACACCACGGCCATCGGAACGCCGTTGGTGAGCATGACGGTGGCGGCGACGTGCCGCAGGTCGTGGACCCGCAGGTTGGGCAGGCCAGCATCGGCGATCGTCCGGCGGAAGTGGTTGAGCAGGTACTGCGGACGCATCGGCTGGCCGTCGGCGCGGGGGAACACCAGGTCGAGGTCGTCGTAACGGCTGGCGGCGAGTTGCTGTGCCTTCTGGCGGCGGCGTTGCCGCTTGAGTGCGTCGACGGCTCGGCTGGACAGCGCGATCCAGGCCTGGCTGCCTTTGGTCTTCGGGGCGTTGAACATTGTGCGGCTGTTGTCGACGGCGACCAGCGTCCAGCGGACGAACAGCCGCCGGGTGTCGAGGTCGACGTCGGCCCAGTGCAGGCCGAGGACCTCGCCTTTGCGCATGCCGGTGCCAATCATCAGCTCGTACAGGTCAGCCAGAGGTTCCTCAGCGGTGTGGCAGTGGCGCAGAAAGGCGCTGGCCTCGGCGGTGCGTAGCGGGCGGCGTTGTGCTCGAGACGGTGTGCCCGGCGGGCGTCATTGAGCGCGGTCGACAGGGTGGTGATGCACCGACCAGGGTCACCAGGCCGCGCCCGGCGTCGAGCTCGCGGCGGATGAACTGGGCGACGTGCTGGTGGTTGAGGCTCTCGAGGCGGATCGCGCCGAACGCGGGGATGAGATGGTTGTCAGGTAGGCGCGGTAGCGGTTGACCGTGTTCGGTTTGCGGGTCGGCGCCTTGGCCTCGAACCAGCGGTGCAGGTAGTCGGCGACGGTCTCGGCGTCGTCGATGCTGACGCCGGCGCGCTCGTATTGGAGCACGTTGGTCAGCGCGGCTGAGGCTTCGGCCTTGGTGGAGAAGCCGCCGCGGCGCATGGTCTTGCTCCGGTCGAGTGTGGGCAGGTCAACGGCGTAGGTCCAGGTGCCGTGGCGGGCGTTGGTGAGCTTCGGGCAACGGGCGCCGAGCTGCTTGCCGTCGGCGCCTCGGCAAGCGCAGCGACGGTAGACCCGGCCCCGATGGGGATTCGGCCTCATGGCGGCCTCCTCGGTTCAGATTGGTGGTCTGTCGCTTTCGCGTGCCCGCTCATGCCTCCCGGATAGCAGCACCCTCCGTCACCACCGAATGTGAGACAGGGCCGTTAACTTGACAGACCCTGCTTTGACGCTGGCCGCTATCCTGGCTGACACGGGTGAGCGATCAACAATCGGGGGTCGGAATGGTGGATGCGGTCGTCACCGCGGAGGCGCCAGATGCAGCCGACGAGTTGCGATCATTGCACCGCTGGCTGGCCGACGTCCAGGAGTTGAGGGGGACGGTCGGTCTCCGCGAGAGCCCCCCGCCTTCGGGCACGTTGGGGCCGCTGCTGGACGCGCTCGTGGTCGCGCTCGGTCCTGCAGGCGCTGCGACAGCGCTAGCCACAACGGTCATCTCATGGCTGCGCACCAGGCGTGGTGATGTGCACCTCAAGGTGACACTCCAAGACGGCCGATCGGCGGAACTCAGCTCCACGAAGGTATCCGAACTCAACGCCGCCGCTGTTGGGCAAGTGGTCAAACAACTGGCCGAGATGTTGGACGCGGTGCAGAACGAAACGAAGGGCATCGAAGGCAAGTGACGGATCTGTCCGGTGCGGGTGTGCGCGTTCTGCTGATGGCGACCGCCACCCATACCGGGCCGACGCTGCCTTCCGTGCCGGCGGCGGGGCGCGGCCTCATGGATCTGCGCGCGGCCTTCCTCCAGCGGTGCGGGGTGTCGCCCGACAACTTACGCACGGAACCCGACCTGGCCGACGCTCGGACGATGGCGGAGATCGTCACCGAGGAGGCGCAGCGCGCGGACACCGTGCTGCTGGTCTACTTCATCGGCCATGGCCTGCTTGGGCCGGGTGAGGAACTGTTCCTAGCGGCAAAGGACACCGACCAGCTCGTGCCCGGCATGGCCGACCACCAGGCGCTGTCGTTCTCGTCCCTGCGGCAAGCACTCTCCGCCAGCCGGGCATTCGCTGTCGTGATCGTGCTCGACTGCTGCTTCTCCGGCAGACCGTCGCTGGACGGCAGAGCGCCCGACGTGATGTCCGCCTTGGAGCCCGCGCACGGCACGTACCTCATCGGTTCCGCGGAGCAACTCGCGCATGCGCCAACCGGCGCGAAGCACACCGCGTTCACCGGAGCGTTCCTGGACGTGCTGGAAAACGGTGATCCGCGCGGACCACACATGCTGACGCTGGACGCCGTCTACGACGCCGTCGACCGGCAGTTGCGCGACCAGCATCGGCCGTGGCCCCGACGTCGGGCGGAGAACCGCGCTGGCAAACTGGTCATCGCCGCCAACCCGGCAATGGCCACCGATCTGCGACCTGATCAGGAAGATCCTGCGCCCGGCCGCTGCCCCTATCCCGGATTGGGCGCGTTCGGCACAGAGGACGCCGACGTGTTTTTCGGGCGGGCGCGGATGACCGATCGGGTTCTTGCGGCAATCGCCGGTGCGGACGGCCCGGTGGTGTTGGTCGGCCCGTCCGGTTCGGGTAAGACGTCGCTGCTCAACGCGGGTCTGTTCGCCGGGCTGCGCCACGGCGGACTTCCGGGCCTGCCGAGGTCAGCAGGCTGGCCGTGCCTGCGCCTGACCCCGGCCTCGAACCCGCTGCGCCGCCTTGCCGAACAACTCTGCGCTCCTGATTCCGTTGACCTGCTCCGGAAAAACCCGCATCACGCGGCTGAACTCGTCGACGTGTTCCTCACCGATCGCCCCGGCCAAAAGTTGATCATCCTGGTCGACCAGTTGGAGGAACTGTTCACCCTGTGCCTGGACCCAACCGAGCGCACCGCGTTCCTCCGGGCCCTGTCCGCGATCGCCGAGTCCGCCCACGGCTTGGTTGTCCTCGCGATTCGTGCCGACTTTTACGGTCACGCCACCGAACACCCCGAACTCCTCGGCGCGCTGCGCGACCGCCAACTGTTGGTCGAACCGCTGACCCGCGAAGAACTCCGCGCCACCATTGAACAACCCGCCGCCGCCGTCGGGCTGACGCTGGACGACGGCCTGGCCGACGTGATCCTGCACGAACTCGGCATGGCCACCGGAACGCTACCGCTGCTGTCCCATGCGCTCTGGGCGACCTGGCGCGAACGCTCCGGCACCCGCCTGACTTTCACGGGCTACCGCGCAACCGGCGGAATCTCCAGCGCGATCGCGACCACCGCCGACCAGGTGTACCTCGCACTGGACGAACTCGGTAAGGATGCCGTGCGCCGCATCCTCCTCCGGCTGGTCCGGGTCGGCGAAGAAGACACCGACACCGCCCGACCGGTAGACCGCACCGTGCTGCTGCACGATCTGCCCGACGCCGGCGCCGCTCAGGAGGCGCTCGATCTGCTCGCCCGCGCCCGGCTGGTGACGTTGGACCGCGATACCGCCCGCATCAGCCATGAGGCCCTGCTGCGGGAATGGCCGCAACTGCGCAAGTGGATCAACAGCGATCGCGACTGGCTGCACCTGCGCCAGCAACTCGACGATGACGCCGTTGCCTGGGAACGCGCCGACCGCGACCCTTCCCTGCTGTACCGGGGCAACCGGCTGGCTGGCGCCCGTGCCCGCATCCCGGCGGGAGCCATCGGACTCCCACCGGCCGTCAAAGCATTCCTGTCCGCCAGCGAGCGGGTGGAGCTGCGGCAGCGGCGGCAGAGTCAGGCAGTTCGCGCCGGACTCGTGCTGCTCACCGTGGTGGCGCTGGTGGCACTGGGCTTTGCGCAGAACAACGCGGACCAGGCACGGCGCAACGCGGACGCGGCAGGTGCCCAGCACAACATCGCGCTGTCCCGGCAACTGGCTGCGCAGAGCCTGGCGGTCGACGCTTCCAACCCGCGAGTGGCCAGACAGCTGGCCGCTGCCGCCTGGCACATATCACCGACGGAGCAGGCACAGACCGCAATGAGCACACTGCTGTCCAGGAAGGAACAGAACGGCATGCTCATTGGGCACCGCAGCGACGTCGAGGGGTTGGCGTTCAACCCGGCGGGAACTGTTCTCGCCAGCGTTGACGGGCTGCAAGTGCGGCTGTGGAACCCGGAGAACGGCGAGCAGATCGGAGCTCCCCTCGATGACCCTGGTGACGGTCTGATAGAGGCGGTCGCGTTCAACCCGAGGGGCACAGCGTTGGCCGTTTCCGCAGATTCAGGAACTGTGTGGCTGCTCGATCCCACTACCCGACGAGAGATCGCCCGTGCCGAGCCGCCAGACAAGGACGTCCACGACGGTGACGCCGCGCTGGCGTTCTCGCCCAACGGCAAGCTGCTGGCTACCGCGGATGGGCCCTGGGTGCGGTTGTGGAACTCGGCTGATCTGCGGAAGATCGGCGCTCCCCTCCGTGGCGCCGAGTCGAACAAAAAGGTCACCGCAGTGACGTTCAACCCAGGCGGCACTGTCCTGACCACGGCGGCCACGGATGGGGCCATCAGGTTCTGGAACCCGGCGACCGGCCGCGAGATCGGCCAGCGGATCACGGTGAGCAAAGGCGTGGTGCGTCTGGCGTCCAACCCGAGCGGATCGATCCTGGCCACGGCGAACGGGGACGGCACAGTCGGGTTGTGGGATCCGCACACCCATCGCGCCATCGGTGCCCCGCTCGCGGTGCATCCCACCGGCGAGGTGAGTGACGTGGTCTTCAGCCCTGACGGCACCACTCTCGCTACCCTCGCCAGCGGGTTGGTGCAGTTCTGGGACGTCGCCACGAGGAAGGAGATCGGCAACTTCATCTCGCTGGAGCAATCAGCTCTGCCGAACGGGTTGGCGTTCAACCCGGCCGGCACGATGCTCGCGGCTGCGGCCGGAGACAATACGGTGCGGCTGTACAACCCTGCCACCAGAAGACCGATCGGCGCGCCCCTCATCGCCGGAACCTTCGGCTATCAGGCGACCGCCGCCGTGATCAACCCGCAGGGCACAATCCTGGCGACCTCCGACAGCCGGGGCACCGTGGAGTTGTGGAATCCAGAGATCCAACAGCGCTACGGCGTTCGGTTCGCCGCGAACACCCGCTACGCGGTGACCGAGCTGGCGTTCAACCCCAACGGAACCCTGCTCGCCACCGCAGGAACGGAAGGCATCGTCCGGTTGTGGGATCCGAACAGCCGGCAGGGAACCGGCCCTCCGATCGTGATTCCGGCCATTCGTGGCGGTCCGGACGGATTCCACGGCGTGGAAGGCGTCGCGTTCAGCGCTGATGGTGCGATCCTCGCCGCAGCCTATGGCGATGGCACGGTGCGACTGTGGAACCCGGGCACCGGGAAGGCGATCGGCGACCCCATCGTCGCGTTTCCATTGCCGGCTGGGAAAGAGTCGGGCGAGGTGAGAGCAGTGGCGTTCAACCCGAGCGGCACGGTGCTCGCCACCGCAGGCGAGGATGGCGTCGTGCGCCTGTGGGATCCGGCGACGCAGCGTCAGCTCGGCGCCGACATCAGACTTCCTAACTCCGGGGTGAGTGATCTGGCGTTTGACCCGACCGGAAGGATGCTGGCGACAGCGGGAAGCAATGACAGCAAGGTCTACCTGTGGGATCCCGCCACCCAGCGAACGATTGGTGAGCCCATCACCACAGCCCGGGTCGTGACCCGGCTGGCGTTCAGCCCGAGCGGCGACGTCCTGGCCACCGCCGATTTCCAGACGGTCCGCCTGTGGAATCCGGACACCAGAAAGGAACTGGGCTTTCCGATCAATGTCACCAGCAGTGGAGCGATCTTTGACCTCGACTTCACGCCGACCGGCGAAAGGTTGATCACCGTGATCAACAGCGGCGCAGTGACGCTGTGGCGTACCGACCGCTGGATCGACCCGTACCGGACGTTGTGCGCGGAGGTCGGCCCGATCGACTGGCTGGACTGGGCCAAGTACGCCTGGGGTGAGCCACATCCCGACGTCTGCACCTGACCTGCCGCCGTCTGCTGCCATGGTGAGACTGCGCCAGAGCCCAAGGTCGAACGCCACGATGTCTGCGGCTACTCGGCTTACCACCGGTTCGAGGATCGGCACCCGGCCACGATAGCGGCGCAGCCGGCGAGCGCGACCCGTATTTCTACGCCGTGACGATCGCGTGGCTGGTTGCTCGCCATCGAGGTTGGGACGATCGCTGCCGCGCCGTTGCGCGGCTTGCCATCGGATGACGAGGACCAGGCCGCAAAACAGTTGGCGCGACGGCAAGCGCGTTGATGGTCCGCGGGTAGGGCCCGCCAGACTCCGCCGTTGTGGGTGACGTAGCGGATCGCGTCGATGCTGTCGCGGCGTGAGTGTGTTGGTGGGCGGCCTCCACGGGGTCCGGTGCCGCCGGCGGGAACCAGCGGTGCCAGCACTGCCCATTCGGTGTCGGTCATGTCCGAGGGATACCGGCGGACACGGCCACTGGGCAGGTGTTTCGCCGACGTGGCCGGGCCGGTGGATGCGCGGGTACCGGCGACAAGGTAGAACGTCATACAGGGCCTTGTCCCGCACCGGGTTTGATGGAGATATCGAAACCTGGGAGGAACAGCAGCGATGCCGGCACCGAAGAAGTACAACGATGAGTTGCGTGAGCGTGCGACGCGGCTGGCGGTCGAGGCTCGCCGGGAT
>NZ_JBHSBN010000053.1:0-15795 GCF_042650605.1 Micromonospora zhanjiangensis
GGCGGCCTCGGCGGCCACCGCGTGCGCGATCGGACCGGCGACCACACCACCGGCGAACGTCAGACCAGTAACCGCAAGCAGGCTCTTCCGCATCAACGTGTTCATCACAAAGCTCCAATTCGGGGGTTAGGCACCAGCCCGCCACAAGGGGGAACCACAGACCGGTGCAAGCACCACACAAACGGCGCTCAAAGAACATGGGGGAAAGAATGGGGGGGCGCCCGCGAACTGCCGGGGGGAAGGCGCTGCGGGCGCCGGCCAGGTGTAACGACCGCCAGCCGGCACCCATTCCCCGGGCGCCCGGCCCGCGCCCACCTACCGGAGCGCGCTACTGCGGTCGTACGGGAGGATTCAACGCCCCGACCCCCGCAGCGATTCCGGCCGGCGGGCCTTCATAGCGCGGACATTCGTGACCGGATGTCCGGTCCGCGCGGGTGCGCCCGCGGCGGACTCGGACAGCGGGGCCGTGCGGGGAACGGCGGTGGACGGGTCGGAACGGGGCCCCGACGTGCGCGTGGGTTACCGATGCGGGCACGACAACGTCGTTCCGGCCGATGTCACCGGTGGTGACGATCGTCGGAATTGTGTCCGGGGCGGCGGTCGGGCGGCGGTCGGGGAGCCGGGGCCGAAACCCGAGCGCGGACGGTCGGCCCGGGCGGTTAGGGTGCTGGCGTGATCGAGGTACGGGCGGCGGGGCCGGACGACGCCGCCGAGCTGGTCCGCCTGCGCGGTGTCCTGCTGACCCGCACCGGTGGGCGAGCGCCTGCCCCCGGTGAGTGGCAGCGGTTGGCGGCACAGACCCTGCGGGAACGGTTGGCCGGTCCGGACACCGACGCGACGATGGCGGCGTACGTGGTCGACGCGCCCGATCGTCCCGGCGCGCTGGTGGCCTGCGCGGTGGGCACCATCGAGTCCCGGCTCGGCGGGCCGGAGAACCCGAGCGGTCGGGTCGGTTACCTGTTCAACGTGGCGACCGATCCCGGCCACCGGCGGCGCGGCTACGCGCGGGCCTGCGTGGCGGAGTTGCTGTCCTGGTACCGCCGCCGCGACGTCCGCAAGATTGATCTCAGTGCCACCGCCGAGGCCGAGCCGCTCTACCGGTCGCTGGGGTTCACCCGCCGGAGCGAGCCGGCCATGCGGCTCACGTCGGGCCGGTCCGATTCCGGCCGGTCGACAGCCGGGTGACCGCGGTGGTCGGCCCACGATCCGATCAGGCCGGGTGGGGCAGGGCGGCGGCCACGCCGTCGAGCAGCCGGGACAGGCCGAACTCGAACAGCGTGTCGAGGTCGAAGTCGAACGGCTGGCTCAGCACGAACCGCATGGTCGGGTATTGGCCGGTGCTGATCGCCCGGTGCATGTGCTCGCCCTGGCTGTCCATCCACTCGTCGTTGGTCAATCCGGTGTCCCGCAGGGCCTGATCCTCCGCCTGCAGGCTCAGGGCCGTGCTGCGCACGTAGCCGAAGAACACGATGTGGGTCCGCATCATGTCGTTCGGTGTCAGGCCCATCTCGCGCAGCGTGCCCAGGGTCCACTCGGCGTACCGGAACAGGCTCGGCATTACCTGCGGCCGGGTCATCGACATCGCCTCGGCCGCCCACGGGTGCCGGCGGAAGACCGTCCACATGCTCCTGGCCGCCGCCTCCAGCCGGGCCCGCCAGCCGTTCGGTGCCCGCTCCGGCGGGAACTGCTCCTCGGCCAGCACCGCGTCGACCATCAGCAGGGTGAGGGCGTCCCGACCGACGACGTGCCGGTAGAGCGACATGGTGGCCACCCCCAGCTCGGTGGCCAACCGGCGCATGGTGAGCGCGGCCAGCCCTTCCGCGTCGGCGACGGTCACGGCCACCCGGACGACGCGCTCCTGGTCGAGGTCCGGTTCCCGGCGGGCCCGCCGGCTCGCGGCCGGCGCCGGGCCACCGGACCGCTCCCGGACCACCGTCCCGGCACCCGGTCGGGTGTCCACCAGTCCCTCGTCGCGGAGGACGGTGATCACCCTGGTCGCGGTGGCCATCGCGACCCCCCACTCGCGCACGATCTGCCGGGTCGACGGCACCCGCTCCCCCGGCCGCAGGTCCCCACCGTCGATCCGGGCCCTGATCTCGGCGACGATCCGCCGGTAGGGCGCTGACTCGTTCATCCGCTCTCCCGTCCTAGTGCGCTTACCCGGCCTACGGCACCGGTCTCCACCGCTTCTGCCAGCGCCATTTCGGTGCACTAGGGCGGCGCTGGCGGGACGCTGTACGCGCACTTACTGTACGCCGTACACGAGTCGTTTCGACAGAAGGAGTTGGCATGCGACGGGGCACCGTTCTCATCTCCGGCGCGGGCATCGCCGGGCCGGCCCTGGCGTACTGGCTGCGCCGGCACGGCTTCACCCCCACCATCGTCGAGCGGGCCCCGGCGCCGCGCCCGGGCGGGCAGGCGATCGACATCCGCGGCACGGCCCGCCAGGTCGTCGACCGGATGGGCGTGCTGGACGCCGTCCGGGCCCACCACACCGGTACGCACGGCATCGCGTACGTAGACGATCGCGGTCGGCGGGTGGCGACCATGGGCGGCGACCTGCTGGGCGACTCGGGCGGGATCATCGCCGAGTTGGAGATCCTGCGGTCCGACCTGGTCCGTATCCTGATGGAGGCGGGCGGCGACGGCGTGGAGTACCGCTACGGCGATCACATCACCGGCCTGGTCGACGGCGACGACGGGGTCAAGGTGACCTTCGAACGGGCCCCGGCGCAGGTGTTCGACCTGGTCGTCGGCGCCGACGGGATCCGGTCCGGGGTCCGCGCGCACGCGTTCGGCGACGAGTCCCGGTACGTCCGCGACCTCGGCTACTACTCGACCTACTTCCCCGCCCGCACGCGACTGCGGCTGGACGGCTGGGAGCTGATGCACAACCTGCCGGCCGGCAACGGCGTCGGTGGCCGGGTGACCCTGCTCTACCCGCTCGGCGACACCGGCGAGGTCCGGGCCATGCTGGCCTTCGTCACCCCGGACCGCTCGTACACCCGGCTCGACCTGGCCGGTCGGAAGGCCCTGCTGGCCCGGGTGTACGCCGGTGCCGGCTGGGAGCTGCCCCACCTGCTGGAGCAGTTGCGGGACACCGACGACCTGTACTTCGCCCGGGTTGGCGAGGTACGCGTCGACGGCTGGTCCCGGGGCCGGTCGGTGCTGCTCGGCGACGCGGCGTTCGGCGGATCGATCGGGATGGGCACCAGCATGGCGCTGGTCGGGGCGTACGTGCTGGCCGGCGAGCTGGCGGCGGCCGGCGGGGACCACCGGGTGGCGTTCGCCGCGTACGAGAACGAGATGCGTGACTACGTCGCGGCCAACCAGAAGGGGTTGCCGGGCGGGTTGCGGGGGTTCGCGCCGAGCAGCCGGGCCGGCATCTGGCTGCGCAACCAGTCGATGCGGGTGATGCCGCATCTGCCGGGGGCGAGTCGGATGATGGGTGGGATCGACAAGGCGTCCAACGCTGTCGGCCTGAAGTCTTACGGGTTGTTCGGGTGAGGTTGTGGTGGGCCGGTGGGCCCGGCTTGTGGTTGGGGGGTGGGCCGACGTGCCCGGCGTGGCCCGTCAGGCTTGATGTCCACGCCGGGCACGCCGGCCCACCCTCGCCGTGACCATCCGGGCCGCGACCAGCGGATGCCGAAAAGGGCCGGGACCCCGGTGGTACGGGGGTCCCGACCCTTTCGGTTGTTGTTACCTGCTGTGTTAGCTGTTCCAGTACTGGGTGACCAGGTCAGCGGCCTGGGTCTCCCACTGGGCGTAGGCGTCCGGGTAGGCCGACACCTGAACCTTCTGCGCGGCCACGGTCAACGGCAACTTCTCCCAACCGTCGATCTGCTTCAGACCCTTCAGGAACGCGATGGTGGAGTACTCCGGATCGGTGATCTGCTCCGGCGAACCCCAACCACTGGACGGGCGCTGCTGGAACAGACCCAACGAGTCGTGGTCGTTGGCGGCACCCAGGTGACCCAGGTTCTCCAGCTTCGACTCCTGCAGGCTCGTGGCGATCGAGATCACCGCGGCACGCTCGTCCATCCCGGCCTTCTTCGTCGCCGCCACGATCGCCTTCACGTTCGCCTTCTGCTCATCGTTCAGGCCGATCCGCGACTGCTTGCCACTCGGGGTGCCGTTCGGCATCAGCTTGTCTGCGCTTGGCTTGTCGGCCTGGGTGATGGTCTGGGTCACCGCGGCCGGCTGCATCGCCGGACGCTCACCGCCGGTGACGGTGGCCAGCGGGCCGGCCACCACACCACCGGCGAAGGCCAGCCCGGCGGCGGCCACGACGGACTTGCGGGTCAGGGCGGTCTTGGTGATCGCGGTGAAGTTCATGAGGACGTCACCTTCCTGATCGGGGGTGCGAACCGCGACGCCCATGGGGGTGGGCCCGGATTCGCGAGGGGGTGCACGACCGGGGCTGCCGACGGGCGCTCCTGCGGTCGTACGGGGGATGTAACCATGCCCGGCGGCCCGGCATTCCGGGGTGCGGGCGGCCCGGCGCGGGTCGCGGGTGTGGGGCGGGCCACGGCGGACGGCGACATAGCGGACACCCGCCTCCGGGGGGTGTGTGAACAGGCGGTATGCGGGACGTTGCGGCGGTGCGGCGACGTCGGGGGCGCTCTGGCGCGATCCGGAAACGCTGGTTATCGTGCCCGTCGGCGCCCACGAGGCGCGTTCAGACCTTTCAGGAAAGGCTCGTCGATGACCTTCCCCTCCGGCACCTCGCGGCGCAACGTGCTGGCCGTCGCGGCGGCGGCCGCGGCCGTCCCCCTGGTGGCCAGCGGTCCCGCGCGGGCGCAGCAACGGCCGTCTCAGCCGAAGACCTGGGACCTGACCGTCCTGGGCACCTCGGACACCCACGGCAACGTCTACAACTGGGACTACTACAAGGACGCCGAGTACGACGACTCGGCACACAACGACGTCGGGCTGGCCAAGGTCGCGACCCTGGTCAACCGGATTCGGGCCGAACGGCGTGGCCGGGCCACGCTGGTGCTCGACGCCGGTGACACCATCCAGGGCACCCCGCTGGCGACCTACTACGCCAAGCAGGAGCCGATCACCGAAACCCACCAGAAGCACCCGATGGCCCGCGCGATGAACGTGATCGACTACGACGCGGTCACCCTCGGCAACCACGAGTTCAACTACGGGCTGCCGCTGCTGGACCTGTGGATCCGCCAGCTCGGCTTCCCGGCGCTGGCCGCGAACGCGGTCAACGAGAAGACCGGCAAGCCGGCCTTCCTGCCGTACGTCATCAAGAAGGTGCACCTCGGCTTCGGCGCGCCCACCCTGCGGGTCGGCATCCTCGGCCTGACCAACCCCGGCGTGGCGATCTGGGACAAGGGCAACGTCGAGGGCAAGCTGCGGTTCGAGGACATGATCGCCACCGCGAGGAAGTACGTCCCGATCATGCGGGCGCGCGGCGCGGACATCGTGCTGATCTCGGCGCACGGCGGCGACAACGGCATCTCCAGCTACGGCCCGGAGCTGCCGAACGAGAACCCGACCGCGCTGATCGCCCAGCAGGTGCCGGGCATCGACGCGATCCTGTTCGGGCACGCGCACAACGAGATCCCCGAGAAGTTCGTGACCAACGAGCAGACCGGCGCGCAGGTGCTCACCTCCGAGCCGTCCAAGTGGGGCCAGCGGCTCACCCGGATGGACTTCACCCTCGCCCGGGCGGGCGGCCGCTGGACGGTCACCGCCAAGCACGCCACCATGCTGAACACCAACACGGTGGTCGAGGACCCGAAGGTCCTCGCGGCCGTCAAGGCCCAGCACACCAAGACCGTGGCGTACGTCAACCAGGTCGTCGCGCAGTCGACCACCGAGTTGTCGGCGGCGGAGTCCCGCTACCGGGACACCCCGATCCTGGACTACATCAACAAGGTGCAGACCGACGACGTCACCCGCGCCCTGGCCGGCGGCCAGTACGCCGCCCTGCCGGTGCTGTCGATCGCGGCGCCGTTCAGCCGGACCGCGGTCTTCCCCGCCGGTGACGTCAAGATCCGTGACGTGGCCGGCCTCTACATCTACGACAACACCCTCGAAGCCGTCGTGCTCAGCGGCGCCGAGGTGCGGGCCTACCTGGAGTACTCGGCGAAGTACTTCCGGACCCTCGGCCCCGGCGCGCCGGTCGACCCGGCGCAGATCAACGACCCGAACATCCCGGACTACAACTACGACGTGTTGTCCGGCGTCGACTACGACATCGACATCAGCAAGCCGGTGGGCCAGCGGATCACCACGCTCACCCACGCCGGTACGGACACCCCGGTCGGCGACGGCGAGCAGTTCGTGGTGGCGGTGAACAACTACCGGCGCAGCGGTGGCGGCAACTTCCCCGGCATCGTGAAGACCCAGGTCTACAACGAGCAGAAGGAGATCCGTCAGCTGCTCATCGACTGGGCGCAGGCCAAGGGCCGGATCGACCCGGCCGACTTCTTCCAGCAGAACTGGCGACTGGTCCGCGAGGGCGTACCGGTCTTCTGACCCTGCCGTGGCGAGCGTCCCCCGGGCCTTCCCCGGGGGACGACCGTGATGTGGCGCTGAATCGGACGCCGCTCGGGGTGAGACGCGGCGGGCCGCGCCTCACCCCGAGCCCCCGTTGTCAGGTGCGGTAGTTCTTGCCGAACGGCATGCCGGGGATCGGCCTGGCGACGAGCGCCACCGGGATGAAGAAGCAGATCTGGCTGATCACCAGGATCAGCGTCCAGAGCGCCTTGTCGTCGTAGCAGGCGGTCGCCCGGGCGTAGAGCTCGTCCGGGACGCGCTCCCCCGGCCCGTCCGGGGCGAGGATCGCCTCTACGAGTTCCAGCGCCACCCGTTCGGCGGCGGTGAAGTACGGCGCGTCCCGCCAGGACGCCACGGCGGTGATGCGTTCCTCCGTCTCCCCGGCGTTGCGCAGGTCGCCGGTCTGCCGGACCGTGTGGTACGTGCTGCCGACGATCTGTCCGGCGCGGAGCTGGACCAGGCCGATGGTGGTGCGCGGGATCGCGCCGTTGTGGACGGCTCGGGTCATGCCGGTGGCGACCTCGCCCAGCTCCGGGAAGAACTGCATCGGGTCGGGCAGCCGCGACCGGAGTTCGTCCGGCCCGGGCATCGTGTACGTGGACATCGCGGTGTGGTCCCCTTCGTTGTGCGCGTGGCCGAGACCGGTTGGTGTCTCGGTGCTCCGACGACGGCACCGCCGCGAGTGTGAGGCGGCGGGCCGACCGCACAGTTCGGCCCGGTGTTTCGTCGAACTGGTGGAGACAGCCAGATCGAAGGAGTGGTCGACATCGTGAGCAGCCAGTCCGAGCCGGGAGGGGACCGGACCGACCCGGGCCTGGGCGCGATCGCGGACGAGCGGCGGCACCTGACCAACCTGGCGTACCGGATGCTCGGCTCGCTGGCCGAGGCCGAGGACGTCGTCCAGGAAACCTACGCCCGCTGGTACGCGATGACCCCGGCGCGGCGGGCGGACATCGAGTCCCCCGGCGGCTGGCTGACGACGGTCGCCAGCCGCATCTGCCTCGACGTGCTCCGCTCGGCCCGGGTACGCCGTGAGCGCTACGTGGGCGAGTGGATCCCCGAGCCGCTGCCCGACCGGGGCGAGTGGATCAGTGGCCGGCCGGACGGTGGCACGCCCGACCCGGCCGACCGGGTCACCCTCGACGAGTCGGTCGGCATGGCCTTTCTCGTCGTGCTCGAATCGATGACCCCGGCGGAGCGGGTCACGTTCATCCTGCACGACGTCTTCTGCCACACCTTCGCGGAGGTCGCCGAGATCGTCGGCCGTACCCCGGCGGCCTGTCGCCAACTGGCGGTGTCCGCCCGCCGGCGGGTCCGCGCGGCGCGGACCGGCACGGCGCCGACGGCCCGGCAGGCCGAGGTCGTCCGGGCCTTCAAGCGGGCCTGGGAGGCCAAGGACATCGAGGCACTCGTGGGCCTGCTCGACCCGGATGCCACGGTGATCGCCGACGGCGGCGGTCTGGCCCACGCCATGCTGCACCCGATCCACGGCGCCCGGCAGATCGCCCGCTACACGATCGAGGTCGCCGCCCTGGTGCCCGACCTGACGATCCTGGAGCGGACGGTCAACGGCCAGCCCGGCCTGGTGGCCCAGCAGGACGGCGTCACCGTGACGGTGCTGGCGTTCGACGTCGCGGGCGACCGGATCACCCACCTGTGGGCGGTCCGCAACCCGGAGAAGCTCCGGCCGTGGACGGCTGGCCGGGAACGCTAGGCGGTGATCAGCCCAGCCGGTCGAGCAGCTCCAGCGAGCGGCGTACCACCAGCTCCGTGGCGTCCGCGTCGTACGACGGCAGGGAGCTGTCGGTGAACAGGTGCTTGTCGCCCGGGTAGACGTACAGCTCGGCCAGCTCCGGCCCCACGGTCTTGACCAGTTCGCGGGCGGCGTCGATGTCGCCCTCCAGGGCGAAGATCGGGTCGGCGTCCATGCCGTGGATCTGCACCGGCACCCCGGCCGGCCACGGGCCGATCGCCCACTCGCCGCTGATCGGGAGGCAGGAGTCGTAGAGCAGCGCTCCCCGCGCGCCGGGCCGGGTCTGGGCGAACCGCTGGGCCAGGGCCGCGCCGTAGGAGATGCCGGCGTACGCCAGTCCGTCCGGCAGGTCGGCCACGACGCGGGCAGCACGCTCACCGAGGGTCTGGTCGCCGATCCGCCGGGTCAGCGCCATGCCCTCCTCGAGGGTGGTCGGACGCTCGCCGTCGAACAGGTCGGGGGTGTGCACGGTGTGTCCGCCGGCCCGCAGCCGGTCGGCGAAGCCGCGCACGCCGTCGGTGAGACCCTGCACGTGGTGGAACAGCACGACTTCGGCCATCGTTACCTGCCTCCTGTTGTCGGACGTTGATCGACGGGCCGGGAGCCTAGACCGTCCCACCGACACTTTTTCGAATTCGGAAGGTGACCGGTCAGCGGCGCAGCGGCTTGCGCAGGATGTAGTTCAGGCCGAACTCGGTGTCCGACTCACGGACGTCAACGTAGCCGATCCGGTGGTAGAAGCCGTACCCGCTGATGCTGGCCCCGGTCTCCATGTGATCGTGGCCGTCCGCGGCGGCCAACTCCTCGATGTGCGTCATGAGCCGCCGCCCGATGCCCTGCCCCGCCCGGTCGGGGTCGACGAACATGGTGAACACCTTGTTGCCGTCCCGGGAGACGGTCCCGACGGGCGTGCCGGCCTCCTCCAACACCCAGACCTGCCGGACCGTCGCGAGCTGGTCGAACCGCTCGGCCGTGAAGTGCCGGCACATCCGGTCGATGACGTCCGCCGGGTAGTCCCGGCTGTTCACCTCGCGCAGGCAGCGCCGCACGATGGCGGACAGGATCGGGCCGTCGTCGGACCGGTAGGGACGGATCGTCGCAACACTCATGCCGATCATTATCGGACCGTGACGACGAGTTTCCCGGTGGTGTGCCGGCGGAGGAAGTCGGCGCAGGCCCGAGGGCCCTCGTCCAGCGTGTACCGCCGGCCGATCGTGGCCGGCAGGTCGCCGCGGGCCGCCAGCTCACCGACCTCGCGCATGCCGCCGAGGGTGCCGTCCATGTCCAGGACGAAGTGCAGCTCGACGTCCTCGCGGCCGAGCCACTCCGGTCGCGGCACCGGGAAGGTGATGGTGAGCAGCCGTCCGCCCGGACGGACGGCGGCGGCGACCCCGGTGAGCTGGTCGCTCGGCAGGGTCAGGTTCATCGCGAGGTCTACCCCGTCCGGGTACGCCGATGCGGCGTACCCGATGGTCTCCTCGGCGCCGAGGGCCCGCAGCAGGTCCGCGTCGGCGGTGGTCGCGGTGGCGACCACCCGCGCCCCCGCCGCCGCGAGCAGCGGGACCACGGCGGTGCCCACCCCGCCGGTGGCGCCGACGACCAGGACCGTCTCGCCGGGTCGCACCCGCGCGGTGGTCATCAGCGCCCGCGCGGTCAGGCCGACGGTGGGCAGGGCGGCAGCGGCTTCGATGTCGAGGCCCGCCGGCCGGTGCGCCAGGAAGGGGGTGTCGGCCTCGAAGACGGCGTACTCGGCCAGCGAGCCGGTGCTCAGCGAGGGTCGGGTCGCGCCGGCCATCGCGCGCAGCGCCCGCGGCACGGCCTGGCCGAAGATCTCGTCACCCACCCGGTACGCGGTCACGCCGGCGCCGACCTCGCTGACCGTGCCGGCGAAGTCGTTGCCCGGTACGTGCGGGAAGCTGAGCGGGACGCTGTCCCGGAATTCGCCGCCGGGCAGCCGGACGTCGGCCGGGTTGATCGAGGCGGCGGCGATCCTGACCTGGATCTGTCCCGGCCCTGGCCGGGGCGCCGGAAGGTCGGTCACCGTGTACTGCTCGGGCGGTCCGTAGCTCGTCGCGACAACTGCTCTCACGGTCTTCTCCCCACTAAACGGACCGGGCGGTCACCTTAGGTCGAGGCGCCACCGTAGCAATAAGCGGACCGGGCGGTCAACTTGTTAGGGTCGGTGCGTGACCACGACCCGACCCCTGCGCGCGGACGCCGCCCGTAACCGGCGCCTGCTGCTCGCGGCCGCGGCGGACGAGTTCGCGGAACGGGGCCTGGACGCCTCGGTCGCCGACATCGCCCACCGGGCCGGCGTCGGCAAGGGCACCGTCTTCCGCCACTTCCCGACGAAGGACGACCTGCTCGCCGCCATCGTGGTGGACCGGCTCGACGCCCTGGACACGGTCGGCGAGCGGCTGCTCGACGCGGCGGACCCGGGAGCCGCGCTGCTGGAGTTCCTCGGCGTGGCGGCCGAGCAGCAGAAGCAACGCGACCTGTCGTTCCTGCAACAGGCCGGCGAACTGACCGCCGAGGTCACCCGGGCCCGGGAACGCATGTTCGGCACCGTGCACCGGCTGGTCGACCGGGCCCGCGAGCACGGCGCCGTCCGGGCCGACGTCACCGGCACCGACGTCATCCTGCTGATGTGCGCGCCGAACCACGTCACGAGCTACCTGGCCGACGCACCGCCCGATCTGTGGCGGCGGTACCTCGCCATCATCTTCGACGGGCTGCGTCCGGAGGGCGCCCATCCGCTTCCCCACCCGCCGCCGGTCGCTCCCTGACAGGGCGGCTCGTCGGGGGTGGGTCGCTGATGTTTTCCTGGGTTGGGGTGGCGTCGGTTGGGGGGTGGGCCGGTGTGCCCGGCGTGGCCCGTCAGGCTTGATGTCCACGCCGGGCACGCCGGCCCACCCCACCGTGACTTTCGGCCGCGGCCACTGACCCCGCCGGGACCGCCCGGCGGTCACGGCCGCGACCCACGGACGCCGAAAAGGGCCGGGACCCCCGCGGTACGGGATCCCGGCCCTTCCTTGGTTCGGGTGTTCGGTTGGCTTAGCTGTTCCAGTACTGGGTGACCAGGTCAGCGGCCTGGGTCTCCCACTGGGCGTAGGCGTCCGGGTAGGCCGACACCTGAACCTTCTGCGCGGCCACGGTCAACGGCAACTTCTCCCAACCGTCGATCTGCTTCAGACCCTTCAGGAACGCGATGGTGGAGTACTCCGGATCGGTGATCTGCTCCGGCGAACCCCAACCACTGGACGGGCGCTGCTGGAACAGACCCAACGAGTCGTGGTCGTTGGCGTCACCCAGGTGACCCAGGTTCTCCAGCTTCGACTCCTGCAGGCTCGTGGCGATCGAGATCACCGCGGCACGCTCGTCCATACCGGCCTTCTTCGTCGCCGCCACGATCGCCTTCACGTTCGCCTTCTGCTCATCGTTCAGGCCGATCTGCGACTGGTTGCCGCTCGGGGTGCCGTTCGGCATCAGCTTCTCCGGGGCCGGCTTGTCCGACACCACCGCAGCCACGGCGGCCGGCTTCGCCACCGGGGTGGCGGCCTCGGCGGCCACCGCGTGCGCGATCGGACCGGCGACCACACCACCGGCGAACGTCAGACCAGTGACCGCAAGCAGGCTCTTCCGCATCAACGTGTTCATCACAAAGCTCCAATTCGGGGGTAGACACCAGCCCGCATGCTGGGGGACACGCGAACGGATGCAAGCACCACACAAACGGCGCCCAAAAGAACAAGGGGGAAAAGAATGGGGGCGCCCGCGAACTGCCGGGGGGGGGGGGGGGGGGGGGGGGGGGGGGGGGGGGGGGGGGGGGAAGGCGCTGCGGGCGCCGGCCAGATGTAACGACCGCCAGCCGGCACCCATTCCCGGAGGCTCGGCCCCGCGCCCACCTACCGGAGCGCGCTACTGCGGTCGTACAGGGGGATTCAACGCCCCGACCCCCGCAGCGATTCCGGCCCACGGGCCTTCATAGCGCGGACATCCCCGACCGGATGTCCGGATCGCGCGGCAACGGGCGGTGGCGGATCCGGACCCGCAGGCCATCGGTGGCACGGCCATCGCCGGGCCGCGATCAAGCCGTCACGTGCGCTGGACGCCGAAGCGGGCACGACAACCTCTTTTGGGCCTACATCGAATTCGTAGTAGCTACTACGAATTCGATGTAGGCCCAAAAGAAGGACCGGCCCCGACCGATGTCACCAATAGTGACCACCGCCGGCATGGTGGGTCGGGCGGCGCATCCGCAGCAGCGACGTCCGCACGCCGGTGGCGCCGGGGAGCACCATGTCGGGTATCGCCGCCTGCGTGCCGGCCGGGCGGCCGGCGTCGGGGGCGTGCGGACCCACGGCGGGACTCTCGACTGGACTGCCCATCAGCGCAAGGCGCCGACCGGGACCCCGTCATACAGACCCGTGGCGGTCCGGACAAGTCCGGCGACGGCCCGGGAACGGCTGTGCGGCGGCCAGGCGATCACGGTGGTGACCCTCGGCGCGTCCAGTACCGGCACGGCGGCGAGGTCGCCGCGCAGCAGTGCTCGCACCGACTCCGGCACGATCACGCAGGCCCGGCCCAGCGCGATCAGCTGGAGCAGTTGCGCGTGGTCGCGTACCTGCGGACCGGGGCCGTCCGGATAGCTGCCGTCCCGTCCGGGCCATCGCGGCATGGGCAGATCGGGCAGGTCGGCCACGTCGGCCATCCGCACGTGGGGCCGGGTGGTGAGCGGATGTCCGGCCGGGAGGACCACGATCTGTCCCTCGGTGCACAGCTCCTCGGTGTCGAAGCCGGCCACCGTGTCGAACGGTCGGTGCAGCAGTGCCACGTCGGCCCGGCCGTCGCGCAGCAGCCGCTCCTGCTCGCCGATCCCGCACAGGAGTACGTCGACGGCCACCGCGTCGGGTTCGGCGGCGTAGGCGTCGAGCAGTTTCGCCAGCAGCTCGCTGGATGCGCCCGCCTTCGTGACGAGGACAAGGCCGGGCTGGCCGGTGGCGGCGAGGGCCGCGCGACGGGTACGCCGGTCGGCGGCCTCGACCGCCTCCAGCGCCGCCCGGCCCTCGCGCAGCAGCACCGACCCGGCCTCGGTCAACCCGACGCTGCGGCTGGTGCGTTCCAGCAGCTCCACCCCGAGTCGGCGTTCGAGCTGGCGGATCGCCCGGGACAGCGGCGGCTGCGCCATGCCGAGCCGCCGGGCGGCCCGGCCGAAATGCAGTTCCTCGGCGACGGTGACGAAGTACCGCAGCTCCCGGGTCTCCATGCCGACCACGGTAACGCCGACACCCGACGCACTGATACCCGGAAGGTATCGCCGCCCACCGGATCGGTGTTGGAGCTCCCGTCGCGGCGCGGACAGGATCAAGACATGAGCGAACAGACCATCGCGCTGGTAACCGGCGCGAACAAGGGAATCGGGTACGAGATCGCGGCCGGCCTGGGTGCCCTCGGCTGGAGCGTCGGCGTCGGCGCCCGGGACGCGGAGCGCCGGGACGCCGCCGTCGCCAAGCTGAGGGCGGCCGGCGTCGACGCGTTCGGCGTACCGCTGGACGTGACGGACGACGCGAGCGTGGCCGCCGCGGCCACCCTGGTCGGGGACCGGGCCGGCCGCCTCGACGTGCTGGTCAACAACGCCGGCATCACCGGCGGCGTGCCGCAGGAGCCCACCCGGGTCGACCCGGCGATCGTTCGGACGGTGGTGGAGACCAACGTGATCGGCGTCATCCGGGTCACCAACGCGCTGCTGCCGTTGCTGCGCCGCTCGACGTCGCCGCGGATCGTGAACATGTCCAGCGGCGTCGGGTCGCTCACCCGACAGACCACGCCGGGCGCCGAGACCGGCCCGATCTCCGCCGCGTACTCGCCGTCGAAGACGTTCCTCAACGCCGTCACGGTTCAGTACGCCAAGGAGTTGCACGGAACGAACATTCTGATCAACGCGGCCTGCCCGGGCTACTGTGCGACCGACCTCAACGGGTACCGGGGCGTCCGTACCCCGGAACAGGGCGCGGCCGTCGCGATCCGCCTCGCGACGCTGCCCGACGACGGCCCGACCGGTCGGTTCTTCGAGGACACGGGCCCGGTGCCCTGGTGACCGTCGCCCAGCCCGTGTTTCAAGCAGCCGGACCTTGGCCGACGCCACAGGGTGTATTGGACGTATCGGCGCCGCGCACCTAGCGTTCGGCAGATGACAGAGCGACGCGCGATCCTCAGCGGCTCGACCTTCGAGGAGCAGATCGGCTATGCCCGTGCCGTAGTGGACGGCGACTGGGTGCACGTGTCCGGGACGACCGGGTTCGACTACGCCACCATGGCGATCTCCGACGACGTGGTGGAGCAGGCCGAACAGTGCCTGCGCAACATCGAGACCGCGCTCACCGAGGCGGAGTGCACCTTCGCCGACGTGGTGCGGGTGCGCTACCTGCTGCCCGACCGCGACGATTTCGAGCCCTGCTGGCCGGTCCTGCGCCGCTGCTTCGGCGACGTCCGGCCGGCCGCCACGATGCTCGTGTGCGGCCTTGCCGACCCCAGGATGAAGATCGAGATAGAGGTGTACGCGCGACGGGCACGGGCGTCAGGGGGTACCGGCGAAAATTCGTGAAGTCGATGTCGTCCCTCGGTCGCGACGCCGGGACGCCGAAAGGGCCGGGACCCCGGTGGTACGGGGGTCCCGGCCCTTTCGGTTGTTGTCTTAGCTGTTCCAGTACTGGGTGACCAGGTCAGCGGCCTGGGTCTCCCACTGGGCGTAGGCGTCCGGGTAGGCCGACACCTGAACCTTCTGCGCGGCGACGGTCAGCGGCAACTTCTCCCAACCGTCGATCTGCTTCAGACCCTTCAGGAACGCGGTGGTGGAGTACTCCGGATCGGTGATCTGCTCCGGCGAACCCCAACCACTGGACGGGCGCTGCTGGAACAGACCCAACGAGTCGTGGTCGTTGGCGTCACCCAGGTGACCCAGGTTCTCCAGCTTCGACTCCTGCAGGCTCGTGGCGATCGAGATCACCGCGGCACGCTCGCCCATACCGGCCTTCTTCGTCGCCGCCACGATCGCCTTCACGTTCGCCTTCTGCTCATCGTTCAGGCCGATCCGCGACTGGTTGCCGCTCGGGGTGCCGTTCGGCATCAGCTTCTCCGGCGACGGCTTATCCGACACCACAGCAGCCACGGCGGCCGGCTTCGCCACCGGGGTAGCGGCCTCGGCGGCCACCGCGTGCGCGATCGGACCGGCGACCACACCACCGGCGAACGTCAGACCAGTAACCGCAAGCAGACTCTTCCGCATCAACGTGTTCATCACAAAGCTCCAATTCGGGGGTAGACACCAGCCCGCACATGGGGGAACCACAGACCGGTGCAAGCACCACACAAACGGCGCCCAAAAGAACAAGGGGGAAAGAGATTGGGGGGCGCCCGCGTACTACCGGGGGGGGGGGGGGAAGGCGCTGCGGGCGCCGACCAGATGTAACGACCGCCAGCCGGCACCCATTCCCGGAGGCGCCCGGCCCGCGCCCACCTACGGG